>JABHOU010000050.1 GCA_018695085.1 Opitutia bacterium
AAACGACCTTACCCAAGAGACTCAAGATTGCCTCGATTGTTTTCAGCAGGGCATCGACAAGTATTTGCTACAAGACTGGAAAGGAGCCCTTAAGATGTTTGAGAAGGCCAAAGGCTTTGAGCCAAACAAGCCCGGGATTTCCCCAGGCGTTAAGGACAATCCCTCCATGATCCTCATAGACCGTTGTCAGGTGATGAAGGATAACCCCCCAGGCGATGATTGGGATGGAGTCTACGTAATGACTTCGAAATAGTCAGTTTTTCCCTGTCCTGATTCTTGTCGACTACCCAAAATAATCGGGAGCATTTCCTTGCTTCCACTTAATATTGCAACCGATGCTTGGTTGATGAGGTTCGGGCACCTCTTTTCCCGCAAGCACTGCATCTAGGGCTAACTGCAAGTCGTTTCCCGTAACCGGTTTACCATTACCTGGTCGAGCATCATCGTATTGGCCTCTATAGGCGAGGCGTTGCTCGGAGTCGAAGAGGAAGAAGTCGGGAGTGCAGGCGGCTCTGTAAGCTTTGGCCACTTCTTGAGTCCCATCGTATAGGTACGGGAATGCATAGCCAGCTTCTTCTGCTTCAATCACCATTTTTGAAGGACTGTCATCGGGATAGTTCTCTATGTCGTTACTGGAAATGGCAAAAGTCAGGACATCTTTTTTCAGAGCGGAATTTCCGAAAGCGGCCAGATGATCCCTGATCAACTTTACAAAAGGGCAATGGTTGCAGACGAAGGCCAAGATATAGGCCTTTGAATTCGGAAAACTTTCGAAGGTGGTTTGGGTGCCGTCGAGTACGTTTGGAAGACTTAGTTTTGGAGCTTTTGTGCCCAAGGGCAGCATGGTTGAATATGTCGCGACCATTTTTAGTATTCTTGTAAGTTTTTGTAGTATTATACGAAGTGTTGGAGGTGTCTAAGCTATCAGATGAAAAGGGCTTAGGGCGATCTCTGACGATTTGTGGCTAGATTCTTATTCTTCTTGTCAAAGTATGCTTGAAACATTTTTTGAGCCACGGGAGTTGCTGTTAATCCTCCACCGATTTTGTCCTGAGGTACAATTCCCTCTATGAGTACGGCTACTGCTACCTCAGGTTTTTCGACTGGGCCAAAACCGATAAACCAAGCGACGTTCAAATTCATGTTATTGTTTCGCCACTGACCTGTACCCGTTTTGCCTGCGATGGATACCCCAGGGACTTTTACGCGGCGGGCAGTTCCGACTGAGGCTGCTTTTTGCATCCCCTCAACGAGAGTTTTGTAATGATCGTCTGACAAACCGATAGGGGTTCCGCCATGGTTCAAACTTTGAGAGGATTTCTTATGCAGTAGAGTGGGTCGCGTCCGCGTTTCGCGGCGGGCGAGGGATGCCGCGAAGCAGGCCATGGCTAGAGGACTTTGACGTAGCCCGCCTTGGCCAATGGAGACGTTGAAGGTGTCTTCTAGGGTCCATTTAACTCCGATCCGCTTCATCTTCCAGTCGGAATCCGGAACAATAGGCGAATCTGGGAGGGAGGGAAGTTCGATCGAGGGTTGTTCATGCATGCCGAAGCGTTTGGCTTCGGCAATTAGAACCTTGTGCTGAAGTGCTTGCCCTGCTCGATAGAAGAATACATTGCAGCTTTGCGAAATCGCATTTACTAGATCCATTTCTCCGTGTCGACCTGGATGAATATGGCATATCATGCCTTTGTATTTGCCATCGCATTCACTTACGGTGTCCCGAGTTAGCTTGGTCGCCCTAAGTGAACCGATTGCAGTAATTAGTTTGAAAGGGGAGGCAGGAGAATAGCCGGGGTGAATGGCTCTTGGAAGCCATGCTTGCCTCCTTTGTATGTCTTGAAAAGTTTTTGGAGAAATTTTTGGAGAAAGATTATTGAGGTCATAATCGGGTTTGCTTGCGAGAACTAATATTTCCCCTGTGTCTATCTTGATCATGACCCCTGCTCCCGGAGTTGGTGGCGGTGGGGCAGTCACATATCTGTTAGGTGAGGTATTAAGTCTTTCCAAAACGCCACGGGAATAGAGTACTCCCAATAGGCGCTCTGCATCTTTTTGAGTGCCCTCGAAACCAGCAACCGTCGAAGCTTCTTTCGCTCCGAGAGGAAAGGGTGCATCCATAAAGGATTGCAGCAGTAGTTCCGCGGACTCTTCCTTTTCACCTGCACCTCTCATCGCGGATCGAGTAAGCCGAAGAATTGCTTTACGCCAATCCTGATCGGGTAGAGTTCTATGTGGTGTTACCCGCCCAATGATTTCTTGCAACGCTTGCTCGGATGCGACTTGAAGGTCGACATCTAAGCTTAGCCTTAGGGATTCTCCTTTTTGAGGTTGCTTTTCTTTTACCCGCTGGAATTTCGAGCCCATTGGATCGACCTTCCATATGTCGCCTCCATCCTGACCACGCAGCTTTGTCTCAAAATATTTTTCGATGCCAGCTTTCCCTCTTCTCCCTTTTAGTTCGAAAGTGGCAAGGTCGGCTTCCGGAATGGCATTGACATCCGACTTGTATCCGCTTCCCAGATAACCGAGGACATGAGCGGCAGACGAATTGTAAGGATAGTAACGCACTGCTTCGGTTACCACTTTTATTGGAGAATCTACTGGGATACTTTCTAGGAGAACTGCGTATTCCTCGGGTTTTAGATCCCCTGCGAGTTCCATGGGCAATACGAGGCGACGTTCCCAATGACGTTGGAGTTGCTCGCTAGACATCTCTTTTTTTCGTCCGCAAAGCTGGTTGATTTGATGCAAGTATCTTTTGACCACGGCGTAACGTGCTTCCCAGTCGAGACTTATGCCGTTGCTTCTTATCGATTCGTTCTGGTTGCATGAGAAGCTGGTCTGATTATTTCCTTTTAAATCAACTAAACAGAGTCCGGCGAAGTTTACCGTGAGTGTTCCTGTCGAACCTGTAATTGTTATAGTTGGTCTAATATTCGGATTTATTGATGATATGCTTGTCGACCATTCACCTGATTTTTTTTGATTTACCGTTAGACGATTGCCTTGCCAGAGAACTTTAACTCTTTCATCACCCATCGTTCGACCTACGATTCTAATGGGGCGTCTCGTTGGTAAACCGAAACTCGCTTTGTGGGCGATGCTCATTGCCTTGGCAAAGGTTAGTGGGGACTGTTCTGAAAATTTCTCTTTTAATTGCCTTGCCTTGCGAACAAGTTTGATTTTCTCCAACTTGATTTCTTGCCGTAGAAGCTCGAGCTTGATTACCGCCGAGTAATGTGCTCGGTTGCCGATGAGTAGTCGTCCGTCTCGGTCAAGAACATCGCCTCGTGGACCTGGACGAAGAATTCGTCGATGGGCTTGTTTTCGCTCGAGCTCTCGATATTCTGAAGATTGGTACAACTGGCGATAGCCCAGCGTTGTTGCGAGAATTAGTAGCAAAACCCCGCATAGAAAGAAAATAGGATGAAGACGCCTTCCCTCGGGGATATGCTTTTCGGCAATCATTGGGCAATTGGTTGTGTGACTGATTCCACTCCGTCAAATTGGGGAAGGTTGTTTTGGAAGGCAAGAAACCAAGCTCCCACGGGGATCAACAGGAGTTGTGATGCAATGATGTCGATGGAAAGTCGTTCCAGTCCTTGAATGGCTGTTTCTGGAGATTGAACAAAGTTCGAGATGGAAACAGCAGTGATAAGAAAAAGATTTGCGAACTGTTGATATATGAGTGGCCTTAGACTTCGAGTTGGCTCCATCCCTTCACCTCCTTCGCGGGCGATCAAATGGCAAAGTGTCAGACCAAAGGCATGCAGACCAAAGGAACTTGTGCTCGTGGAGTCTATTAGTAAGC
>JABHOU010000049.1 GCA_018695085.1 Opitutia bacterium
GAAAACCAGTTCACTTCAACGAACTGCTTCTCGTTCATAGGAGCGTTCACCAATTCTTCACCGTCTCGACTAGCGAGGACAAGACGCTTGCCGTCATTAGAAACATTTACCGCATCGTGATCCAACCCATAGTAAGCAAGTAGAGCCTCAAGTCCGAGAGTGTAATAATTCCGTTCATAGTTAAGAGGCATCTCGTTAGGAAATGATTCGACCAATGACCCATTCCCTTCTTCTCCCGGAAGCTTGGACACAAGGCGTAATCGCCCATCCGATTCAATTAGTTCGGTTTCGAAACCGCCTTGGAGGAACAAGAGATTCTTCTCCTTTTGTGAAAAGTCGCCTTGGACAGCCTCAAGTCTCGTACGGTTCTCCGCCAAACCCTTGGCTGCATCAGTCAGTTTAAGGGTCAAAGAGCTCAGCTCTTCAGAAGTCTGCTTGATGGTTGATCGAATCTCAGCCACACGTTTATCGTCGACAACAAATTCGACAGTGCGTTCACCAGTGGCGTTGTTGTCTCCAGTAATGGATTCAGAAAGCTGTGCGGCAAGCTCGGCACGCTCTGCCTCACGAACTTTCAATTGTGGTCCCACAACTGCTGCAATTGCAGGATTCGCTTCTAAGGTCTTCTGGAAATTGCCAATAATCTCGTCCAGTTCGCTGATTTTGGCTTCTAGCTCAGCTAAAGCAACGGGATCGGGTTGATCTTGCGGAGAGGGTTTGGTCGAATCTTTCTTCAACTCAGCCAACTGGGAAATCAATTCTGAGCGTTCCTCCTCACGAGCTTTCAATTGCGGACTCACAACTGCTACAAGAGCAGGGTTCGCCTTCAAGGTCTTCTGGAAATTGCCAATAACCTCGTCCAGTTCGCTGATTTTAGCTTCTAGCTTTGTCACTTTCTCCGAAGAAATGTTAGAATTCTTGGAGTCAGAGACTCCGTTCCCCTTGAGAGCTACGGCCAATTCGGCCTGTAATTTTAAAATCTTTTGCTCGAGTGTGCTTTTCCCTTCACCCAGAGATGCCAATAAAGCACCGCTAGATGCCAGATCTTGTTGAACCGCTTCCCTTTTTGTTTTCAAATTAGCAAGAGAAGCCTGAATTTCAATGATTTCAGCGGAGCTACCCTTGAGTAAATCGAGGGCAAGTTTTTTTCGCTTTCCTCCAAGCACATTATAGGCGTGTGCCTTTCCGCCGCCCGGGAACCACAAAGGCACCCATCGAGGAACACTATCGGCGGATTGAGATTCGTGATCATCTGGGAGTCCGGCATCTTTGCCATAGTGTGATGCATTAGATTCCAACTCTCCAATATATTTGTACAGCGCACCTCTTTCTGTACGATACGGAATGACCGTTATAGAACCGATACGACCAAGATACTCTCCATCAACGAAACTCTGCATCGGATAGGTCGGAGCCTCAGGATAAGGATATTTGCCTTCGATGGCAGACTCATCGAAACCTTCGTTAAAAACCGGGGGATTGGCGCTAACGTCGGGAACCTTCATTAACATCGTCTGAACTCCAGTGTACCCTGCTCCCAACACCACACGATCCGGATAGGCGGCCACAAGTTCACCGACAGCACCGTCACTTCGGTAGACGTTATCCTCGGGAACCATCCGAGATGCGCTCTTGGGAGAGAACAAGAAGTCAAAGGCAACCACGCGAGCGTTTCCCCTTTCCAGCAAAACCTTGGCGACGTCACGGAAAAACGCCCTATCCCATGGACGTTCGCCCACACCCTCCATCTCGAGAGTCTTGGCATCGAAGTTCACATACATTACCTTTGGCACGCGTGGTACCGTTTGGTTGTCATCGACCTTCACGGGGTCATCCGCATTAGACGCCTCGCGATGCGACACTTCCCCGCGAAAGAGACCAAACGGATTCCAAGTCATCCTTTGATCCAAGGTCCAAATCTTCCACCCATCGAGTACGCCATAGGAATTGAGTACAATCCAGAGACAGGGCACCAGAATTAAAGTGTAGAATGTTAACTTTGATTCTTTGCTAAGCTTGAACATGACAATCGGGATAGTTGGGGTTGATAATCAAAACATTCTAAAAATTACCTGCAGTCACTCGGCAAGTGAAAAGCAAACTTTCGAATATTAATGACTTTGAGGAAATCATTTCGCTTGGACAATAGCAAAGCTTCGTTACGCTTATATCTTTCAATTCTCATAGAAAATTAAATATGCAACAGGATTCAATATCATCACAAAAGCCTCCCGCTCCCGAACAACAAGAAAAGATGCGAACCGAAGCCGCTTGGGTAGAGCTACTGCGACGGGAAATCGGTCGTGTTATCGTTGGTCAGCAGTATTTGGTCGACCGGCTTATCATAGGGCTCTTGGCAAATGGTCATGTACTTCTCGAAGGCGTACCGGGACTGGCCAAAACTTTGGCGGTAAAAACACTTTCACGGTGCATACGGGCAGAATTCAAACGCATCCAATTCACTCCCGACTTACTTCCCGCAGATGTCGTGGGCACCTTGATTTACAGCCCAAGCAAAGGTGAATTCACAACTAAGAAAGGGCCTATCTTCACCAACCTTTTGCTTGCTGATGAAATAAACCGAGCTCCGGCAAAGGTTCAAAGCGCTTTGCTCGAAGGTATGCAGGAGAGGCAAGTGACCATCGGCGACGTAACTTATCCCCTGCCAAAACCTTTTCTGGTACTTGCCACGGAAAATCCGATCGATCAAGAAGGCACTTACTCTCTCCCCGAAGCTCAAATGGACAGATTTATGTTGAAGCTCGTGGTAAACTACCCAAATCGAGAAGAGGAACTGAAAATTCTGGAAACCAACGCAAACGTTAACGTTGAGCACGAGGTCAGCCCGGTAGTCGAAGCAGAAACTATTTTTAGGTCTCGTGAATTGATGGATGAAATCTATGTGGACGAAAAGCTCAAGGGGTATTTAGTGGATGTGGTACTCGCCACGCGAGAGCCCGCAAGTTACGGAGCTTCCGAACTTGAAGCCTTTATTCGATTCGGAGCATCGCCCCGAGCCACTATCAGTTTGGCTCTTGCATCCAAGGCGGTCGCATTCATGCAAGGGCGCAGTTTCGTTACTCCTCAAGACATTAAAGACGTCGGGTTGGACGTACTCCGGCACAGAGTCATCGTAAGTTATGAAGCGGAAGCCGAAAATATAAGCAGCGACGACGTGATTCGGAAAATCTTCGAAACCGTACCCGTCCCCTGAATCCACCACCTTGGAAGCAGGAGGTAGAAAGTCTACCCCAATCGATGACAATATAGGATGGAAGAACCCGATCAAGAGTTCACGCGCCAAATTCTGCAAAAGGTGCGACAAATCGAGATTCGATCGAATAGATTGGTCTCGGAGGCACTTGCAGGATCTTACCATAGCGCATTCAAAGGTCAGGGAATAGATTTCGAGGAGGTGCGAGAATACCAACCAGGAGATGAAGTCAGATCTATCGATTGGAACGTAACTGCGAAGATGAATGCTCCATTCGTGAAACAGTATCGAGAGGAGAGAGAGCTCACGATTGTTCTAGCGGTAGACATAAGCGCTAGTGGTTCCTTCGGTTCAGCAGAGCAAAGCAAACGGGAGCGACTCGCCGAACTGGCAGCTCTCCTCGCATTCTCGGCCGACCGCAACAATGATAAAGTCGGTCTAATTCTTTTCACAGACGAGGTGGAGCACTACCTTCCCCCCTCCAAAGGACAAAAGCACACTTTACGTATCCTCCGTGAAATCCTCTTCAACAAGACCAAGGGAAAAGGAACCGACCTTAGAGGTTGTCTTCGCTTCCTCAACAGAGTGATGCGAAGACGATCGATCGTGTTTTTTCTTTCCGACTTCATGATACCCGAAAACGGGGACAATGAGGAATCCGCCGAGGATATCCTCTTCAAGGAACTTTCAACGACGCGAAGGCGACACGACCTCGTTTGCGTCCGGGTCGAAGATCCTCGAGACATCGAATTACCGGATGTCGGGCACATTCTTCTTGAAGATTTGGAAACCGGAGAACTCATTGAGGTCAATACCGCCGACATGGCCTTTCGCCAGCGTTACATCGAAAAATCCCGCTACTGGATAGAGGGTTTCGAAAAACGACTTCTTAGACGAGGCATCGACTGCTTTGGTTTATCCACGAATACCGACTACGTTAATCGTTTAAGAGAATTCTTCAAACTCAGGGAAAACCGCAGAAGAGGATAATGTTCCCGGCATCTGCAAAATTAGCTCTCTTATCTCTTTTTAGCATAGCAAAAAAGGGAATCGGGGACGCACAAAATGATAATTCCTATCTTGAAAAGAAAAGAGAGCGAGACGAGCCCATCCCCCTGTACAAAAGCGTCTCTGAAATCTTAACGGAAAACTGGTGGATTCTGGCTCTAGCGGTAGGAATCACCATAACAATAATTTTCGTCTTTTGGTTGCGACGGCGCATGAGCAAGGCTGAAACCGCAGAAATGGCGATTCCCGCACGCGACCCATACGAGGAGGCCATCGAGGCACTGGATGCACTAGATGCGGAATGTCATAGAATGGATGCAAAGCCTTTTGTGTTCCGTCTTTCGGAAGTGCTTCGCGTGTATGTCGAGCGCTGCTTTGCTCTTCCTGCAATGGAACTGACAGGCGAGGAATTCCTTCGAGAAGTAGCGGAGCACAAGTTTTTCCGCAAAAGATACGACGACCTCTTGCACGAATTCGTAGATCGTAGCGATATGGTGA
>JABHOU010000048.1 GCA_018695085.1 Opitutia bacterium
CGAGTCCCCGCCTTCTGGCCCGACAACGAGACGATCCGCAACGACATGCTAGACTACTCCATGGAGGTCGAGCACTACGACATGCACCTTGGGCGCATACTTGCAGCACTCAAGGAGAGCGGGCAACTCGACGACACACTCGTCATCGCCACCTCCGACCACGGCATGCCCTTTCCTCGATGCAAGGGACAGGCCTACGAATATTCCAACCACATCCCCATGGCCGCCATGTGGTCGAAAGGAATCAACGGCAAGGGACGAATCGTTGAAGACTACGTAAGCTTTGCTGACCTCGCCCCCACCTTTTTGGAAGTCGCCGGAGTCAAGACCCCCGCCCCCATCATGCAACCCATCACCGGGCGCAGCCTGACCGACGTCTTCGACTCGCCCGAATCCGGACAAGTCATCACCGAGCGCGACCATGTCCTCATCGGAAAGGAACGACACGACGTCGGACGCCCCGCCAACGGTGGCTACCCCATTCGGGGGATTGTAAAGGGAGACAAACTCTACATCCGCAATTACGAGACAAACCGTTGGCCGGGGGGCAACCCCGAAACCGGCTACCTGAACTGTGATGGAAGTCCGACCAAGACCATACTCCTCAACCAACGGCGAGAAGGCACTCCGAAATTTTGGCAGATGAACTTTGGCAAACGCCCGACAGAGGAGCTTTATGACCTGAAAGCCGATCCCGATTGCGTCAAAAACTTGGCTGAAGACCAAGTACACCTCAAGCTAAAGTACAAGCTGTCCAACCAAATGGAGGAGGAACTCACGGAGCAGGGCGACCCGCGCCAATCAGGCAACGGCAAAATCTTCGACAGTTACCCCTTCGTCGGCAACTGGAACAACTTTTTCGAAAACTTCACTTCCGGAAAGAAAACACCGGGCACCGGTTGGGTGAATGCCTCGGACTACGAAAAGACTCCGTTAGACTAACATCGTCAGGAATTGTATTTCCATTTGCCATTAATCAAACGATAAGATTTGAAGGAACATTTGCCCGAAATATCCGAAGAGAAAATCATATGACTCGTATTCTAAGCATCGTGCTTGCATTTGCAGCATCCATTTTCCACGCATCGGCACAAGCCGACAAAAACGCCAGTGCCCCACCTACCCTTCCCGAATTGGCAGTCGAGGCGAAACCAATCAAGGAATTGAACTGGGGAGGTTCCGCTCCCATCGATGGCTCTCAAGTTGAGAACCGAGGCATCGGAACCATCAGCGACTTGTCGGGAATCGCTCCCAACTTCCACGTCAACGCCAACTCCATTCAATCCTACGGAGACATCATTACAATGCGAGGCATCGCCAACACGCAGTTATTCGGAGCTCCCGGAGTAATTCTCTATATTGACGGAGTCCCCGCAGGCAGTGCGACCACCTACTCTTCCACCTTGTTCGACGTCGAGAGCGTGGAAGTTCTACGCGGTTTTCAAGGACATCGTTTCGGAAAGAATGCTCCCGGCGGCGTGATCAACGTCAAAACGAGACGCCCTGGAGATACCCACCGATCCAAACTGTTCGCATCCTACGGCACCTTCGATACCCAAAACTATCGAATACTCGCCGACGGCCCCACGAGTAATTCGTCTTCCTACTACTTTGGGCTCAATCGCTCCAGCAGCGATGGCTTTGCCGACAACCTCAACACCCTTGGCAATGACGCCACATCGGAAAGCCTGAACGGCAGACTCGGCTTCAACTGGGTTACTGAAGGCGGTCTTGAAATAGGCCTCGGCGGAACATGGGAAGAATTTAATCTTGGCGCCCAACCAATCGTGCCTAGGGCAAATGGGGGCAATCCTAGTTTTACAAGTTTCTACAACCGCAACTCGGCCTTAAAAGAAATTAGCAAGATAGAGTTGAACAGCCAATACCTCAGTTTAACTGGGGATACTAATCTGGGCAGGATTAAATCAACAACTTCCAGAAACTCTTGGGAAATTAATCCCAACGTACTGAATCTGAGTTATGTCGATAGTCAACTTGCAGAGCTCGCCGCAAACAGAGCCTTGCTCTCAATGCCGGAACTAACTTCCACTTCAACTATTATCGAAGAAAGAACCAATTGGTCGGAAGAACTGAGTCTCACTTCAGATTCAGACGAAGACACGATTTGGGAAATCGGCCTGATCTTCAATTCTCGAGATGTCGATGGGCAAGCAAACAGGTTGATCCCTATGGCCGCGGACCTCAATCCATTTAATATGGCTGGCTATAAACTTGAGTCATCTGACACGACCTACAATAGTAGTGAAAAAACTTATGGCATTCGAGGGAAAGTGATTAAAGAACTCCTGAACAATTCGTTCTTAGAAGCTGGATTGAGGATGGATTTTTCTCAGAAAAAACTAAACAGATCAAAATCTAATTCACACCTCCTTTTACCTGCAGTAGAACCAACTAATCTTGAAGAAAACTTTGAATGGGCATCAGGTTTTCTTGGAATTACTCACCCGATGAGCGATACATTTGCTTTCACCATTAATTCATCTTTCTCAGCTAAACCTGGTGGGTTTTCTGCTTACCTAGATCCGGGTTCTGCACTAAGCGAGAAATTCTCAAAAGAAAAAAGCTGGCAAAACGAACTAGGGCTCAACCTCACCCCTTCAGATACCTTCGGGATCAACATCACAGGATTTTGGAACGAAATTGACGATTACCAAGTCGAACTTCCTGTTCCTTTGTCAACAGATTATTACGTCGCCAATGCTGACGAAGTTTCAACCAAAGGAATAGAAATCGAGGCTTTTTTCAAGCCTATGGAAGAACTGACCTTATCAGCTGCATACGGATTAACCGAGAGTGAATACGAGAAGTTTGACTCCCTGTCCACATTGGTTGGAAAAAAAGTTTCGTTTGTTCCTGAACACACCCTTTCTCTGTCCTTAGCCTATGAAAACGATAACGGCTTATCTGGACATTTGGGCTCTCGCACTATTGGTAAAACCAACTATTGGAACAATACTGGAACAAATATTGCCGATATTCAAGACACATACACTCTTCTAGATGCTTCCATTGGTTTTGAAAGAAACGGATGGGGAGTAGGCGTTTTCGGAACAAACCTTACCAACGAGGAATATTATTCCACACTTGTAAGTAGCCTTGGTGGTTCACCTGGTGTAGTAGGTTCGCCCCGCGTAATCGGATTAAGCCTTTCCAAGGAGTTCTAATTCTCGTTTCTTCCTTCTTGTTTTTTCAAGAAGGGGTAGGTCCCTAGCAGACTTGCTCCTGCGAGGAGCAGGAAGAAGAGGGCGACTGCAACGAACCCGTCGCGAAGAGAATCTTCGTGGACGAGGCGACCGCGGGGCAATTCCGCATAGACGCCCAATCCCCAAACTAGGACGGGGGCTAAGAGGTATTGCACCACGTTGACCAAGCTCACGAGGCGACCCACAACCTCAGCCTCGCATTCCCGCTGCAAGGTGGTGTTGGCTAGTATTCCGACTAGTTGGCCAAACATGGCAAAAAATGCAAAGCAGAACATGGCAAAGACCAGCGACTGACTGAAACTAACCAAGATACAGCTTGCCGCGACTAGGAACAAGGAGATGGTCGGCAAGGTTGCCCGCGTTCCGAACCTTTGGAGAAAGACGGGCAACCCCAAGCCGCAAATCATGGCCCCAACTCCGTAGGACATGTCCAGCAAGCCGAATCCCTCGGCGCCCGCCTGCAAGGAATCCGTGCTAAAACCCACGAGCAACACGTTCGACATATGAGCGGCATAACCGGGAGCCAAGCCGAAGAGAGCAAAGATGAAAAGAGGCTTGTTCGCTCGGGCGTAGCCCAAACCCTCCGCGAACTCATCAAAAAAGCTCCGAAGCCCAATACGACCTTTGGGTTTGCGCGGACGATCGGGAAACCATCGGCGAATAAAAACCCAGCCTAATGCGGCTCCCGCAAACCCCGCCGCCGCCACGGAAAAGGAACCTATGGCGCCAAGGCGCCCGTACATCACTCCCGCAAACCCCGCCCCTAGCAAGTACCCGCCTTGCACGAGAGCTGTGTTGAGACTGTTGGCATGCAGCAGTTCGGCCTTCGACAAGTGCTCCCGCAAGAACGCGGGCAAAGTTGTCCAAAACAGGGTGCTCCCCGAGGTCATCAGTACCGCGTAAACATATAAGTGAGAAGGACGAAAAGCTCCCCACGCAATCATCGCGACAAGCAGGCAATCCAAAACCAATACGTAGCAAGTCGAGAGCAACAGTACCTTTCGACGGTTGCAACGATCCGCCAACACCCCGCAAAAGGGAAGCAACAACAAGGGCGGCATCAAGTAACTGAGAACCAACCAAGCAGTCGATGCGGGCGACTTGGTCTCATCATAGAGAACCCAGTGACTGGCCACGAAATGAAAGCCACCACCAATCGCGGTCGCTACGTGAAACAACATAAAGAAGCGATAACCGGGACGCCGCAAAGGATTATTCGGCGACAACTTCATTCCCAAATTTCAAACATTGCCCGCAAGCATCGCTTTCGCTGGCCAACCTGCAAGCTTTCCTGCAAAAAGATC
>JABHOU010000287.1 GCA_018695085.1 Opitutia bacterium
CAGACAACGGAAGCCAGTTGGAATTCCATATCGCATTCAAAGCCGCTCTGCGTTGGTCTCAACTGCGCATTGGGAGCTGAAGCGATGCGGCCTTATCTCCAAGAACTGTCGCGCAACGCCGACTGCCTCGTACACTGCTACCCGAACGCAGGACTACCTAATCCCTTGGCGCCAACAGGTTACGATGAAACCCCGGAAGACACTGCCAGCTCCCTGTCCGTCTTTGCGAAAGAAGGTCTTCTTAACATTGCAGGCGGTTGTTGCGGAACAACGCCTGAACACATCCACGCCATCGCTGAAAAACTTTCCGAGTACCCTCCTCGGCATGTGCCGGGAATCGAACCTGCCCTAAGGCTAAGCGGACTGGAACCTTTTCATCTAAAGGGCAACGAAGCCCCGTTCCTTATGGTCGGTGAACGTACGAACGTCACTGGATCTCCTCGTTTTCGCAAACTAATCGAAGCTGATGATTTCGAAGCGGCTCTCGCCGTAGCCAAGCAACAAGTCGAAAACGGAGCCAACGTCATCGACGTCAACTTCGACGCAGCTCTAATAGACGGCGAAGCCTGCATGACCCGCTTTCTCAATCTAGTAGCAGGTGAGCCAGACATTGTTCGAGTCCCCCTCATGATAGACAGCTCGAAATGGTCTGTGATTGAGGCAGGATTAAAGGTGACTCAAGGAAAATGCATCATAAACTCGATAAGCTTAAAAGAGGGAGAGAATTCCTTTATAAAGCAAGCGAACCTTGCCCTTCGTTACGGTGCTTCCGTAGTGGTGATGGCATTTGATGAAAAGGGACAAGCCGCCACGCTGGAAGACAAAATTCGAATATGCGAACGAGCTTATAAAATCCTAGTGGAGGAAGTCAGTTTCCCACCGCAAGACATCATCTTCGACCCGAACGTCCTAACAGTCGCCACAGGTATATCCGAACACGACTCCTACGGCATAGATTTCATAGAGGCAGTACGCGAAATAAAGAAACGCTGCCCTCACGCGCGAACGAGTGGTGGCATCAGCAACGTCTCCTTTTCATTTCGTGGCAACAACGCCGTGCGCGAGGCTATGCACACCGTCTTTCTATATCATGCTCGCAAAGCGGGCTTGGATATGGGCATCGTCAATGCTGGAATGTTGGAGGTCTACGATGAAATCGACACCGTACTGCGGGAGAAAGTCGAGGATGTCATATTAAACCGCAAGCCGGATGCATCGGATAAACTTTTGGAATATGCCGAGGAGGTGAAAGACCAAGCCTCGGGCAAAAGGTCTTCTGGTCCTGATCTCTCTTGGCGGGAATTACCCGTGAGCGAACGACTTGCCCACGCCTTGGTTAAAGGCATCGGCGATTACGTCGAGGAAGACGCCGAAGAGGCCAGACAGCAATTAGGTCGACCCCTCGAAGTCATCGAAGGGCCGCTCATGAACGGCATGAAGATTGTGGGCGACCTGTTTGGAGACGGTAAAATGTTTCTCCCGCAAGTAGTGAAAAGCGCACGAGTCATGAAGCGTGCAGTCGCCTATCTCGAACCGTTCATGGACGCCGAGAAACAAGCTGGCGCAAGCAGTAAGCGCGGCACCATGATCATTGCCACTGTTAAGGGAGACGTCCACGACATCGGTAAAAACATAGTCGCCGTAGTTCTCGCATGCAACAACTGGGAAGTCGAAGATCTCGGAGTAATGGTTTCCTGCGAAAAGATTCTAAAGGCGGCAAAGGATAGAAATGCCGACATTATCGGCTTGAGTGGCTTAATTACACCATCTCTCGACGAAATGGCCAGCAATGCCGCCGAAATGAAAAGGCAAGGTTTTGACATCCCCTTACTAATCGGAGGCGCCACTACTAGTAAAGCCCACACAGCAATAAAACTAGCACATCACTATGACCAACCTGTCGTTCAAGTCGCCGACGCCTCTCTAGTAGTCAACGTTTGTAATGAGTTGACCAATCCGGAAAAGAAGAAGGGCTTCGTAGAATCGCTAAGCAAGAAACAGGAAGAATTGCGTGAAAAGCATGCCACTGCAAACGGACCAAAACTACTTTCACTTGAAGAAGCGCGGAACCGAAGACTCTCCTTGGACTGGTCTTCCGAAAGAATCGAAACACCGGATGAGAATAGACTCGGAGTAAGTGTATTCAAAGAGGTTTCACTTGAAACTGTCGTGGAATATTTCGATTGGTCACCATTTTTCTGGTCATGGGAGCTAAAAGGTAAATTTCCCGATATTTTCCAAAAAGGGGATTTAGGCAAGGAAGCACGATCCCTTTATGACGATGGCAGGAGAATCCTCGATCAAATCATTTCCGAAAAGCGTTTTCAATGCCGTGCAAGCATAGGTCTATGGCATGCCAACTCCATTGGGGATGACATCGAATTATATGACGGAGAGTCTAGGGACAACACTCTGGGCACCTTTAGGTTTCTTCGCCGACAACAAGAAATCCTGAGCAAAAAGACCCAATACTGCTTGGCTGACTACATAGCTCCAAAGTCGACAGGCATTACGGACTACCTTGGAGGTTTCGCCGTGACAGCAGGATCCGGTGTAGAAACTTTTGCCAAAACCTTTGAAGATGCGGGAGACGACTACTCCTCAATCATCGTCAAAGCGCTCGGAGATCGGTTTGCGGAAGCAATGGCCGAATACATGCACCACAAGATTCGCTGTTGGTGGGGGTTCGGGAATAATGAAGATCTCGACAATGAAGACCGTATTGCGGAAAGATACCAAGGTATACGTCCCGCCGCAGGCTATCCCTGCCAACCCGACCACACTGAGAAAGACACTTTATGGAAGGTTCTGGATGCGGAAAAATCGACAGGCATTGAGCTCACGGAATCTCGGGCGATGAACCCGGGCGCTTCCGTTTGCGGTCTTTATTTCTCCAACCCTAAAGCAAACTATTTCAACTTGGGTCGCATAAACCAAGATCAAGTAGAAGAATATGCAACCCGAAAGGGTTGGACTGTGGCAGAAGCGGAAAAGTGGCTTAGGCCAAACCTATCCTCCTAAAGGGATAACAAAAGAGTATTTCCTTTGGCGTTGCCGGGTTACGCCTGCTTGCATAATTTAGGGAACACCGAAAAATAGATAGTAAAAATGAAGCAAATGACTCCCATTGAGGAACTTCGCCACTCGGCGTCTCACATTTTGGCGACGGCTGTATTGCGTCTCTTCCCAGAGGCCAAGCTCGACATAGGTCCCCCGACCGAGACCGGTTTCTACTACGACTTTGATCTGGATCACAATTTTACTGCTCAGGATTTGGAAGCCATCGAAGCTGAGATGAAGAATGTAGCGAAAGAGAATCAGAAGTTCGAGCGAATGGAAGTAAATCGGGACGAGGCCATAAAGCTGATCTCCGAGATGGGACAGGAGACCTACAAGCTAGGTCGACTACAGGACATCCCGGAGGGGGAAGATATTTCCTTTTACCGGAACGGGGAATTCCTAGACCTTTGCGCCGGGAGCCATGTCGGTTACACGAAAAAGCTTAAAGCCTTCAAACTTCTTAGCATAGCCGGTGCCTACCACCGAGGAGACGAAAAGAACAAGCAACTGCAAAGAATTTACGGGACTGCCTTTCCCACTAAGGACGAATTAGCTCAATACCTTGAACGATTAAAGGAAGCTAAGAAACGAGATCACCGACAACTAGGTCGCGAACTCGGGCTCTTTCACATCGACGAAATGGTAGGGCAAGGTTTGGTCCTCTGGAAACCCAAAGGCGCTATTATTCGACAAGAGCTTGAGAAGTTCATCTCCGAAGAACTAACCAAGCAAGGCTACTCCCAAGTATACACCCCACACATCGGCAAACTGGATCTATTCCGCACTTCGGGCCACTTCCCATACTATCGAGAATCGCAATACCCGCCAATCGTTCATCGCGAATGCCTTGATGCTCTAGCTGAAGAAGGTTGTTCCTGTGCAGAACTTTCCAACAAGCTAGATCAAGGGGAAATCGACGGGTATCTGCTCAAACCGATGAACTGTCCGATGCACATTCGCATCTTTCGCTCCGAACAGCACTCCTACCGCGATCTCCCGATTCGCCTCGCCGAGTTCGGTACAGTCTACCGCTGGGAGCAGTCGGGCGAACTCAACGGCATGACTCGTGTTCGCGGTTTCACTCAGGACGACGCCCACCTCTTTCTCCGAGAAGATCAACTTCAGGATGAGATTCAAGGTTGTCTGGGATTGGTTAAGCTAGTTTTCTCTATTCTGGGAATGAACGATTATCGAGTTCGCGTTAGTTTGCGTGATCCCGAATCCGACAAGTACGTTGGAGATCCCGCCGCATGGGACAAAGCGGAATCCGACCTCCGTGAAGCAGTCAAGGCCATGGGCGTAGATTACGTTGAGGAACCAGGCGAGGCAGCCTTTTACGGACCGAAGATCGACTTCATTGTCAAGGACGTCATCGGTCGTGAATGGCAACTCGGGACGGTGCAGGTAGACTACAACCTGCCCGAGCGCTTCGATCTCTCCTATGTGGGTTCCGACAACAAGGACCATCGTCCCGTCATGATTCATAGAGCCCCGTTCGGTTCCATGGAACGATTTTGCGGTGCTCTCATCGAGCACTTTGCGGGTAGCTTTCCGACTTGGCTTGCTCCCGAGCAAGTACGTCTGCTCCCGATGAACGACGACCTGGTTCCGCAGGCTCAAGATATCCTTGAAAAATTCAAATCCGCTGGACTCCGTGGGAGCGTGGATAAACATGCAGCGAAACTAGGCGCCAAAATTCGTAATGCCGAAAACGACAAAATCCCCCACATGCTGGTTCTCGGGAAACGCGAAGCTGAGGAAGGGAAAATCTCCGTCCGTTCACGAGCCAACCCCGAATGGGATGGCCCAATGACCGTAGACGAATGTCTGGCTAAACTCCTTGAGGAAGTAGAAACCAAGGCCCTTCCTAGGCCCAAAGTGCAGAAAGAGAATGGCTGAGAACCGGCTCACGCCGAAACCATCACTCCTCAACATTGCCAACGCAATTGTCGCGTTTCCCATCGTAATTGTCGTGCATGTCTATCGTTTTTTCTCGCCTCTCAAAAAATATCTGCTCGGACCCACGGCGGGGTGCCGCTTTGAGCCTACCTGCTCGGCTTATGCACTGGAATGCCTGCGACGATTCCCTCTCCCTATCGCTCTCTGGAAAAGCATACGTCGAATAGCCCGATGCAATCCTCTTCACTCGGGTGGTTATGACCCGGTCCTAAGCGAGGATGAGGATTGCCAGTCCCCAAAAAACAATTGACCTGTGCGCATCATCCCCGTC
>JABHOU010000047.1 GCA_018695085.1 Opitutia bacterium
AAAGTATGCCTGCGCAGGTGGCGATTATACTTCTTCTTCTCAACGGGCTCCGTTTGGAGCTTCTTATTGCGAGAAGAAACATATCGTGAAGGAGGCTTGCCCTCTTTGCGTGCCTCGGTGCATTCAAGTATAACGGTATCTCTAGCCATGATTTGAGATAAGCTAGATCAACTTGATACTCACGGCAATGCAAAAGACGCAAAAGCTTAGTAGTTGCAAACCGACAAATCCTCGCATACATTAAATAAACTAACCTTATTAGAAATATGGAGATGAACCCCTCTAATTCCGCAGATGTCTTGACCGCAGCCGAAACGGCTAGGCGGGACATGCAGCTTCGTCGCGACGATCAACCCGAAAACGAAGTGCCTGAAAACGCCGTAGACAGTTCAGTAAAAGTAACTCAAGCACCCGAACCGATTGAACTGACAGGCGAACTGGCTTCCCAGCTTGGCGACAACCCCAACCCGGGCATACCCCTCGAAACCGTCGACAACATCGAGCAGTCGGGCTTGGATTCGACTAGAAAGCCCGATTGGGAAACACTTGAGAAAAGTCAGCTCCCTCCCGAACCCGGTTCCGGCGAGCTCCACAAAGACGAATACTGGGAAGAACGAAGCGAAGATCGAGAACTTCAAGACAAAGATCTACAGGAAGAAGCCATCCGCGAAGACAGCGAAAGTTTCGATCAGTCCGCCCAAATCGCCGAAGATTTCAGCCGAGCCAATTCCAACGAAGTGCTCGACCCTTATTATCGCAGTGGCTCGCACCCATCCAGCCCCCCCTCAGCGGGCTCCAGCTTGGACTCCTTTGCCTAGAAGGTCATGGCCGTGCAACCGCCTCCTAGGCGGATCGAATTGATTGGGAACGAGCTAGCTCTTTCATGGCCCGATGGCCGAGAGGATTTTTTACCGGCTCCCTTTCTTCGCACAAATTCTCCAAGTGCTGAAAATAAGGGAGAACCCGACTTATTCGGCAGAATAAGTGGAGGTACCACGCCAAAAAATCCTGCAAGCGTTAGCCTTAAAGGTTTCGACTATGTTGGCAACTACGCCACTCGATTGCTTTTTTCAGACGGTCACGACTCCGGGATTTTCTCTTGGGAATACCTAAGAGAAATCGCCGAAGAATTTAAAAATCTTTAAATAGCGATCAGGCTAATCCGCGATCGCTTTGACGTGCGAATCTGACGATTTCATTGGCGATACCGGTATTCGCCAAATTTCCCTTCTCCAACTTGGTAAGAGCTTGTTGACGATTCAACTCGCTCCGATAAAGAGCCTTATATGTAGTACGAGCAGTCTCGATCTCTTCACTGGAAAACCCCGAACGCTCCATGCCCACTTTGTTGATCGAGCGGACCTCGGCGGGGGCGCCGTCGGCTAACATAAATGGCGGTACGTCTTGTACAAGCTTGGCGCAAGCGGCCACCATGCATTGACGACCGAGTCGACAAAACTGGTGAACGCCCGCATTCCAGCCAATATTCACATGATCCCCCACCAGCACGTGACCACCAAGAGCCGAATGGCTACTCATGATTATGTGATTGCCGACCTTGCAGTCATGAGCGACATGACTGTAAGCGAGAAAAACATTGTCCGAACCAATCTCCGTAACATCCTCGGGGTTTGTAGCTACGTGAGCGGTAACGTATTCTCGAAATACGTTTCGATCTCCCGCTCTAAGCTTAGGTTGGCCACCCTGATACTTGAGGTCATGCGTCATACCTCCGACGAGTGCGTAAGGATGAATCTCGTTCTCTTTACCGAGAATGACGTCCCCCTCTACTGTCGCGTGGTGGCGCACCCGGCAACCATCTCCAATGGAAGCGTTGGGACCGATGTAGCAGAACGCCTCGATCAAAACGTCTTCTCCCAGTTCAGAACCCTTTTCTACGATTGCCTGTGAATGTATTTGCGTAGCCACTTTTGAAAAGGGAAAAGAGTCAAGACGCCTCTACGGAATCGGCAAGAGCAAACATAAGTTGGGCCGATGATACACCTTTGCCATTGACCCGACATTCGGCAGAAGCAGTGGCAAGCTTGTCACCTCGCACCTTATCAAGTTTGGCGCTGATCTCAAGCTGATCTCCCGGCACTACGGGACGACGAAACTTCACCTTGTCTGCACTCATAAAGAAGGCCACCTTTCCTTGTGCTGATCCACGACGCAGGAGCAACACCCCGGCCGCCTGAGCCATAGCTTCCAATTGAAGTACCCCGGGCATTACCG
>JABHOU010000487.1 GCA_018695085.1 Opitutia bacterium
AATCAATAAAACGAGCAAGAATTTGAGAAAACTACTTGTTCGTCCCCCAAAACTAGGGGCTCTCATGTAAGGTCTGTCGTAAAGCATAGGTAGAAATTAAAATCGGGTATATGGGAAAGCGCAAACTCAGGTTGCCATTCTCACTAGAATGAATGTCCGACTTCTCGGCAGAAATTGCAACCTTAAGAGGTGCGATCAAAGGCCAAATAGAAAAGAAAGCAAAGCTACGCTTGTAGGTCTCTCCGCATTGATTTCCATAAGGACAGTCGTTCGCCGATGGCTACTTCTGCCCCAGAGTCTTTGGGAGAGTAAAGTTCAAGTTGCTCATCCAGATAATCTTGTCCCGAAATATTTTCAGGGAAATCGTGACTGTAAAGATAGAAATTTTCGTTTCCGCTGCGGTTTTTTTTGTTTCGGCCATGCCTGTCTCGAATGGCGGAAGGTATGGATTGAAGAGATTTTTCGCGTATAGCTCGCTTGGCTTTGCCTATAGCCAAGGTCGAACTGTTGCTCTTCGGACAAGTCGCAAGGAAGATGGTAACGTGCGCAAGGTTCAGTTCACACTCGGGCAAACCAATAATTTCGCACGCCCGAAACGCTGCATCAGCAAGTAGCAAGGCCCTCGAATCCGCCAACCCCACGTCCTCTGAGGCAAAAATGACTAATCTTCTGGCAATGAAGCGGGGGTCTTCTCCGCCAGCCAACATTTTCGCGAGCCAATAGAGGGCGGCGTCGGGATCATTGCCGCGCATACTTTTTATAAAAGCCGATGCGGTATCGTAGTGTTCGTCCTCATCCTTATCGTAGCGAATGTTGCGCTCACGACTAAAAACAGCCAGCTCTTGGTCCGTCAGTTTTGCTCCCACAGGCAAAGCCTCAACTATCGTTTCCAAGAAATTGTATCCGCGACGAAGATCTCCTTCGGCCAGCAAAGCAATCTGCTCTAATATCACTTTATCAGCCTCGCAGGAGCGGGAACCTAGACCCCTTTCGCAATCGTTTAAGGCAACTCGGAGTGAGCCTTCTATAACAGGAACCGATAGCGGTTCCAATGTGAACAGATGGCAGCGACTAAGCAAAGGATCTATTACATAATATCGCGGGTTGTGGGTGGTAGCACCAATAAGGCGAGCGTTACCCGATTCAACATCCGGCAAAAGCAAATCCTGTTGGGCTTTATTGAATCTATGAATCTCGTCAATGAAAAGGTAGCAATTGGCAGAACCATAATAACGAGCGAGCTTGAGGGCGTCACGAAGTTCGGCAACATTTGAAGTAACGGCGTTTATCTTCAGGATTTTGCATCCACTTTCGGCTGCGATAACTGTCGCCAGAGTGGTTTTTCCGGAACCGGGAGGCCCAGCTAAAATCAAGTTGCCCACCCGGTTTTCCTTGATCAGATTAGGAAGCAAACAACCCTTACCCAATATATGTTCTTGACCAAAAACCTCAAGAATGGTGCACGGTCGCATTCTTTCGGCCAATGGCCTTCTGTTCTCACTCACCTTTCTCCGCTCTTTCAAAAGCGACTCTTTTTCGTCGTCCTTCATTTCAAAAATTATCCAAGCATGGAGAAGCAAGTACGGCAAGCGTTGCGATGAAGATTTCAGATCTCGACCCAACCGCACCATTGCGGGCCCCATTGCTTTGGGTCCTGCTTCCGTGGGTCGCAGGGTTGATCGCAGCGAATGCTTTGATGCCATATGTTCTCATGCCCATTTTTACCTGCGGCTTACTTTTTTCTATCGCAGGAATGTGGACCATGATCCGTCAACGAAATACACCATGGTTATGGGCTGTTTTCTTTATTGGTGGAGTATTCTGCCTTTCAGCTACCAGATACCTTCAAGTGGAAGGCTCTCATAAAACCACGGCCAGCTTGCTCAAATTACCCCCTCGAGAACTAGTCCTCGATATCCACATTGAGCGTCTCTTCGATCAAAAAAATGATTCGGAAAAGTTTTCCGGACTTGCCCATGTTCGATGGACTCCCGATGTCCGCAGTGATCTAAAAGGCAAACAAATCTATTTTCGACTCGCCTCCAGAAATAAGGGGGGCGAACCAGTCGAAGGAGACAGAATGCGGGTATTGGGCGTGCTGTATCCAATCCAAAACGGCGCCAAGCACTCCTTTAGCCAACACCTTCTCGCCATGGGTATCCAATACGAGTTTCGACGTGGCGAAATTTTGGAGAAGGTCCTCTCCGCAAGTCCCTTTGCTCATTTTTGTCGTAATTCAAATCGAAACATTGAGAAACTGTTGCGTTTCGGAACAGAACCGGAGGATGAACAGGTCGCGGGAATTGTCGTTGCTATGCTTCTTGGGAAAAAAACCGCAATTCCACATGATCAAAAAGAACGGTTTATCCTTGCTGGAGCGATGCACCTTTTCGCGATAAGCGGCCTGCACATAGCTGTCGTGGCTGGCTTGCTCTTGCTATTGCTGCGGTTGGTTCCCGGGCCGAGATGGATGGAGACGATCCTAATGTTATCCCTGCTATACCTCTATGTCCAAATTACGGGAGGCACTCCGTCGGCACAACGCGCTTTCATTATGATCGCCTTTTGGAAGGCTTCGGACGCTTCGGGAAGGAGGGGGAGTGCCTTTCGTGCAATCGTCACATCCGCTGTATTCGTTCTTGCAATAGATCCTGGTCAGTTTTGGAAAAAAGGCTTTCAGCTTTCCTATGCCGTAGTCTTCTCCATAATTCTGTATGGCGGTCCACTAGGAAAAAGACTCCAGGCAACCATGCGACCTTGGCGATTCCTTTCGGATGAAGAATTATCGGGTTATCGCAAAATTGGAGTTGGGATATGCCATTGGTTTTTTGGGGCTCTGGCCATAAGCGTTGCAGCGACCTTGGCGAGCTCGCCACTTGCCGCAGAAGCCTTTGGAGTCTTTTCTCCCGGAGGAGTTTTGTTGAATGTATTTCTTGTTTTTCTA
>JABHOU010000217.1 GCA_018695085.1 Opitutia bacterium
AAACGATCAAGAAGAGCAGGGGAGAGGCCATTTTGACGTCCTGCTTCCAGGTCGAGATTGTTTTTTTCGGAAAGGATATCGGCTCTTTTCTCAATCAAGAGGGCTACACTCTCAAGGGCGGCGTTTTTCTGATCGTAAGATAGGGTCGCCAAGATGAACGAAGCTTTGCGTGCTCTTTGGGCTAATTCATGTACTTGATTCTCTATGCTTTCTGTCATTTTGAAAAATATAAGACTCTTTCATACCTTTAATTTCTGTCCGAGAAAAGAATGAATCTCATTAGCTTTCACAGTCGGCAAAGGATATCCGAAAAAAGAAGGCGTGGAGTTCATGAACTCCACGCCTCCGGTTTGAATAGTGACTTTGAAGATTATTTCTCTATCGTCCCCTTTTTGCCGGGCCGTTTGCCGCCCTTGGGGCGTCCGCCACCTTCTCCCTGAGCCGGACGTTTACCTGGTCGTTTGTCTGGTTTGTCGGCATCGCCTCCTGGTCGACCTCCTCGGCTTTTCCTCATTTCCGCACCGGCTGCCTTTCGCTCTTCTTCGTTGAGCTTGCCGTCTCCATCCTTGTCGAATTTTTCAATTATTTCCTTGCGCCGCTTTTGACCTTCTTCGCGAAGAGCGGCTCTTTCTTCTTCATTCAGTTTGCCGTCTCCGTCCTTGTCAAATTTTTTAATGAGTTCAGCCGGAGGTCTTGGAGGACGTCCACCGCCGAATGATTTTCGAGCTTCCGCTCTTTCCTCTTCGTTGAGCTTCCCATCGCCATCTTTGTCGAACTTCTTTAGAATTGCTTCTCGATTAGGTGGAGCTCCTCTTTGCGGAGCGGGTTTACGTTCTCTTTTGGCTGGTTTGTCTTCCGCCCAGAGACCGCCGAGTCCAAATGCAAGGGTTAAGCTGATGATGAGTATTTTTTTCATGGGTGTTATTATTGGTTATTCTTTGATTTCACGGAAGCCAATGGTTCATGACCTTACTGATAATATGTGTTAACTGATTCACATGATGAAAAGTTTCAACAAACTTCTCATTGCGTTGATAAGGTGATACACAAATTGAATGGTTTAATTTCCTTGATCGAAAGTAAGAAGTTGATCTTATTCCTTTCATGCGCGCAATCCCCTTTGCGACTTTTTCAGTTCTTATCTTCACTTCCAGTCTTTCCTGCTTCGCGGCGAAAGAAGGGTTGGATATTCGTCCATTGCTTCCTCGAAAAGCCTCTGGCTCAACTTTGTTTTCTTTGTTGGCCGATAACGAGACTGGTGTTGGTTACGTCAAGAACGCCCTTTCGAAAAAGCTACTTTTGCGTTTGCATGAAAGTCCTTCTTTTTCGGATAAACCGGCTATACTTGGCGTGTGCTCGGGAGATTTTGACGGTGACGATCGGCCCGACCTCTTTTTTGCCTATCCCTATGGCGGTCATCGTCTTTTTCGTAACTTGGGAGGTTTCCGTTTCGAAGACGTAACCGAAAAAGTTGGACTTCGAGAAACTGTAGCCGATCACTGGGCAGTCGGTTGCTCTTTCGTTGATTATGATGGTGACGGTGACCTCGATATCTTCGTTGCGGGCACCGGCGACGTCAACTTGTTGTTGGATAATCGGAGTGACGGATCTTTTAGCAATATTGCAAGGAAGTTAGGCATTGCCCACGAAGGCGCAAACGTTCAGATGGCTTTCGCAGACTATGATCTGGACGGTGATCTGGACGGTTACTTAGTCACCAATCGCGAAACCCATCTTCCGCCGGCTCCCAAGGGGTTGCGTGTCGAGGTCGCCTTCAACAAAGGCATCCCGACCATCGAGGAGAAGTATCGTGAGCTCTATGACGTCGTTCCCCATCCCATCGAGCGCTTGTACGTTGTCGAGGCGGGAGAATATGATCATCTTTTCCGCAACGACGGAACTCGATTTACGGATGTCAGCGAAGAGGTGGGGTTGTTCGGGACCGACCAAGGTCTTTCCGCTTCTTGGTTTGATTATGACGATGACGGTTTTCCCGACCTATACGTCGCCAACGACTTTTTCGGTTCTGATCGTCTTTACCACAATAAGAGAAACGGTAGTTTTGAGGAAGTTGCTGGTGACGTATTACCTCACACTCCTTGGTTTTCCATGGGGACGGATGTTGCCGACGTTAACAACGACGGTCTTTTCGACTTGATGGGATCCGATATGGCTGGGTCCGGTCACTACAAGTCCAAAATTGGCATGGGGGATATGGAGAAAAGCAGTTGGTTTCTAACTACTTCGAGACCGCCTCAATATATGCGCAACTCACTTTATCTGAATGCTGGTCGAGGTCGCTTCCTTGAGATTGCTCAACTCGCTGGTCTAGCGAACACGGATTGGACATGGTCTCTCAAATTTGCCGATCTAGACAACGATGGTCGAATCGATCTCTTTGGGACTAATGGAATGACCCACGATCAAACAAATTCCGATCTGGTGGCTCAAGCCGAGTCCTTCGATACGCCGGCTGAAAAGGCCGCCTTCTGGCAAAAGACCCCTCCCAAGCGCGATCGCAATTTTGCCTTTCGCAATCTAGGTGATCTTCGTTTTGCATCGGTTGGACCTAGATGGGGGCTCGATTTCAACGGGGTCAGTTATGGCGCAACCATAGCCGATTTTGACGGCGATGGAGATCTTGATCTCGCAGTTGCGTCGCTTGAGGATCCGGTTCGTCTATACCGCAACGAGTCAAAGACCGGTCACCTGATAAAAATTCGTTTAAAAGGTAGGAAGCGAAACAGTCACGGAATTGGTGCCAAGATTACGATTCAGACGGAGGCCGGTATCCAAGCTCGCTATCTCAACTCTTGTCAGGGTTATGCCTCGGCTAACGATCCAATCATTCACTTTGGAGTTGGGGACGCAACAGCCATCAAAAGACTTACAATTCGTTGGCCCTTGGGATTTATGCAAACCTTTGAGAATCTTCCGGTGGATAAGTTTTTTGTTATTTCCGAGCCACTCGAAGCCAAACCTTCTCCTTTTTCACCGGAATCTTCGTCTCTGCTGGTTGCCTCCAGTGCTTTGTCCACCATTCACCACAAGGAAAATAATTTCGATGACTTCAAACTTCAACCTCTCCTGCCTCATCGCCTTTCTCGCTTAGGACCTGGTATGGCTTGGGGAGACGTCGATTCCGATGGAGATGAGGATATTTTTATTGGCGGAGCCTCAGGGCAACCTTCCGTCCTCACACTTAACGATGGCAACGGAACTTTTACCCAAAAGAAATTACCTTATTTCGAGAACGAACAACTGCTTCCCTTCGAGGATATGGGAGCTTTGTTTCTGGACGCTGATTCCGATGGAGATCTTGATCTTTATGTCGTTAGTGGCGGTTTTGATCCTCGACCCAAAGCTCTTTATCTTAGGGATCGTCTTTATCTTAACGATGGAAAGGCAAACTTGACTCTAGACTTGGACGGCACTGCCAACATCCGAGATAGCGGAGGCCCCGTCGCTGCTGCAGATTTCGATAGGGATGGAGATCTTGACCTGTTCGTTGGCGGACGAGTGGTTCGTGGACGTTATCCGATTACCCCTAACAGTCGACTCCTGCGAAACGACAACGGAAAGTTTGTGGATGTTACCGAGGTTCTTGCTGCTGGTCTTGGAACTACGGGTTTGGTTACGGGAGCCCTGTGGAGTGATTTCGATGGAGACGGTTGGCTCGACCTTTTGGTGACTCACGAATGGGGTCCCGTTGGCGTGTGGAAGAACTCGGGAGGCAAGCTTGCCAATGTTTCCGTTCCGACCGGTACTTCCGAGTTGCTTGGTTGGTGGACGGGCATTGCCGCCGCCGATATAGATGAAGACGGCGATATGGACTACGCCCTAGGGAACCTTGGACTCAATTCAAAATATCACGCCTCCAAGGAAAAACCTTACTTGGCTTATTTTGGCGACTTGGATGGTTCTGGAGTTCCCCGATTTGTGGAAGCCTGTCACGAGGGGAATTCACTTTTCCCTGTTCGCGGGAAAAGTTGCTCCACTCATGCCATGCCTTCATTAGCCAAAAGGTTCTCGACTTTCCATGCATTTGCTTCTGCCAAGTTCCATGATATCTATGCTCCAAGTCGTTTGAAGTCTGCTCTCCGACTTGAAATCAACGAACTTGCTTCAGGTTGTCTCATCAACGACGGCAAAGGTCATTTGACTTTCCGTCCCTTTCCTAGGATCGCACAATCATCAACTGTCTTCGGCATCGCCTTTGGAGACATCGATTCCGATGG
>JABHOU010000447.1 GCA_018695085.1 Opitutia bacterium
CAATCCGGCGCAAAGTTCTCCCAATAAAACCCTCTGACGAAACTACCCCGAGATCGAACAAGACGGCTGGATAACGATCACGAACATCGAAGACATAGGGAATCCCAGATCGCTTCGCTGCTCTAGCACAAAGGGAAGCCATAAAGAAGGGGGGTGACGTGATCACGATCAAGTCCAGTTTCGGACTTAATCCGTCGAGCAAACGACCTAGATCACATCCAAGTCTTATCTCCTGCAAGAATCGCCGTGCCAAACCTGCTCGATTGGAAGGTGTCTGGAACCGGGAATTGATCAAAGCGAGATTTCCTCTTCCTTTCCCGTCCTGCGAAGTCAGAATACAGGCATCGTGTCCTCGTTGCAACAAGACGTCCGACCAGGGCCCCGTTCGGGATGCCGCGGCAGCCGTTATGGGCTCGAACTCAGATGTGACAATCCCTACCTTCACTCACCGATGGTCAATGATTGCTTGGGCAATCGTTTCGGAGGAATGACCATCGCCGTATAAAGGAAGGTCCCAAGCAGGGTCGGAATGAAGGGCCTCTTGGGCTTTCTCGGAGATGGAATCGACTCCGGGACAAGCAAGGCGATTGTGCCCCCCGGGAAGAAGCTCCGTCCATTCAGTCTCCGTGCGAATGGTGACGCAAGGGGTACGCTGAAAGAATGCCTCCTTCTGCATGCCACCGGAATCGGTTAAGATGAGAGCGGCTTCAGCTTCGAGTCGAAGCATGTCTAGAAAACCAACGGGATCGACGAAACGAATGGTTGGAGGAACGGTTTCCCTCAAGCCAAATTCAGTCAGTCGCCCGTTGGTGCGCGGATGAAGGGGCAGAATGATCGGAAGTGACTCCGAAACCTCGCCAAGCCCCCGTAAAATGGCAGCCAAACAATCTCGGTCATCCACGTTTTCCGCACGGTGCAGGGTGCACAGCGCGAAACCTCCCGACCCTAGACCGAGTACCTCGAGGATCTTGCTCTTTTCGCGGGCAAGGTCGCCAAAAGTTCTCGCGGCATCGAGCATAACGTCTCCCGTGCGGATCACCCGATCGCCAGCAATTCCCTCCGCCGCCAATCTTCGGGCAGCTTCGTCGGTGGGAGCGAAAAGAAGGTCGCAAGCGTGATCGGTCAAAATACGGTTGATCTCCTCGGGCATATTGCGGTTGTCGGAACGCAGACCCGCCTCGACGTGAGCGCAGGGCAGGTTCAACTTGGCTGCGGCGAGAGCCCCGGCAAGGGTGGAATTGGTATCGCCGTAAACCAAGGCCCAGTCGGGTCTTTCACCTTGGAGGACGTTTTCGATTTCCGTCAACATGGCACCGGTCATGGCACCGTGTCCACCACCGGAAATAGCGAGGTTCGCATCAGGCTCTGGAATACCCATTTCCTCGAAGAAAACACGGGACATGTTGTCGTCGAAATGCTGCCCGGTATGGAGCAGGAACTCCTCCGCCCCCTGCCCTTCCCGCAAAGCACGCGACACAACGGCCGCCTTAACGAATTGGGGACGAGCCCCTATGACGCTCACTACCTTCATTTCTTTATCAGGCTACCTTGAGGAGGGATTGGTAAAGTTCGATCAGTTTCTTTTCTTGTTTTTCCCAGCAATGTTCCTCAGCCAAACGACGAGCATTCCCGCCCAAGACCGCCAAGTCCTTGCTGAAAAGGGAATCCAAAGCCGCTCGTATACCGGCGGCGCTCAGGTGCTCGCAGACCACGCCGCAATCGTATCTCTCCACCATGCGCCGCATCTCGCGCAGGTCACTCACAACCATCGGCAAGCTCGTCATGGCATACTCGAAAAGTTTGTTCGGCAACGAATACCGGTGGCTCAAACACATATCCTCAGTGAAACAGACGCCAATATCCGCGGATGCCGTCAATTCCAGCAATTCCCGTTGCGGAACGGCTGGATGAAAGTAAACGTTGGGCCGCTCCTCGGCAGCCCGAACCACAAGCCTCTCCAATTTCCTTCCCGCCTCGTGCAGCGCACCGAAACCCAGAAAGACCAAAGCGCAATTCTCGGGGGCCGTCTCGCCCTCGAAAGCCTCCAGAAGTTCGGGTAGTCCGCGGCCTGGCGAAAAGCCCCCTTGGAGCAGAACGATCCTCACGCCGTCATCGATGCCCAACGACCGCCGCAACGCAACCGTCTCACGCACCTCGCGCAATGGGGGGCAATTCAGGACAACCTTCGGAAGGTCCATCCCATAAGCGTCGCGATACCAGTCGGCAATCGAGGGACTCACCGTGACACAGGCATCCACCCTGCGGGCCAACCATCTTTCCAGCCAGCGCGAGACAAGCTTCCTGAACCCTCGGACAGCATGTTTTTCGGTTTCCAGCTCATGAGCGTCATACACCACCTTCAACCGCCCTCTCGTCAACCATTTGGCGAGAACGGCAAAAAAAAGGGGTTCCAAATCGTTGCAGTGGATAACGTCGAACTCAGTCCTTTGACGCAACAAACTCAGGCAAGTCCGAAAAGCTGAACGCACCCGCCTTCCACGACTCACGGGCCTCGAAGCGGAAGATGGACGAAAGACGCGGTAACCATCTCTTTCTTCCGCAGCCGGCAAACCCTCTCCCTCGGTGGCGAAAACAGTGACCGAGCCGCCCGCAGCGGCCAAGCTGCGAGAAATTTTTCCCACACGGGCATCGTTGCGGAACTCGTTGAACACGACATTGGCGACGGAAGCCTTCACCTTCAACTCGGTCGGCCGATCGATCGGGAACCGCCGTCGTCCTTTCTTGGAAGATTCACGGCAAGTAAGGTTTTCGAAAAATCATCCGGCTACGCGGCGCAAGGCCCCTCGGCAAAATTCGTCTTCTTATTCTTCGCCGCAAACGCCTGTTCGTAATCCTTTTTAGCGTACCACTCAGCAATCCGCCCGCCCACTGTGATAAGCTCATCCACGAACGGCATCAAGACTCGTTCCAAAACCTTGGACACAATTTTCCGCAATCCACGAGCAGTCAGTTTTTCCGTCTCTAGTTCGTGTGCGTCGTAAAACAACCTCATGCGTCCGACTCGTAAAACTTTTCCAATAACGGCTAATGGCAAAGGTTCCAAATCATGACAATGCACAAAATCGAACCCTTTCACTAATGTCAAAAAGCGCCAACACATCGCAAAGAGAGAGGGTAACCTGCGACCATCCCCGCAACGAAACACTTCGTACCCGTCTCGAATTTCTTTCGCGGGTAACCCCTCACCACCAAAGGCAAAGACACTGACCGAGTATCCAAAAGCGGCCAAACTGCTACAAGTTTTTTCCACGCGAGAATCGTTCCTGAAATCGTTAAAAACAAGATGTGCAACCGCTTTCTGATCCTCTTTTCTACCTGTCACTTCAATCCAGTGAAACTGAAAAGCGATCCAACCATTCACTGAAACACAGAGCTCGCCAGTAACGAGAGTCAAAGGCGGCGCCATCTTTAACCATGCGTTCAGCCTCAGCTTTCAACCCTAGCCCAAACAAACCCGCTCCGAGTTCAACGGTTTTGTCGATCTTCGAGAGAAACCAATCTGAACGCTTGCGCACGAACCACTCGGTATCCGAGGCAGCAAAACCTATTTTGTCATGCCGAGCCACCACCTTTTCCGGCAAAACGCACTGCATCGCATCGCGCAACACCCGCTTTGTCGTACCCTGCGAAACTTTCACCTCGTCTGGTAAACCCATAGCGAATTCGACAAGTCGATAGTCCAAAAAAGGAACCCTCCCTTCCACCGACCACCCCATCGAATTCCTGTCTTCCCAATGCAACAATTTTGGCAAGCTCGTAAAAGCGACTTGGGCATAGTTCAATTCACCCACGCTTCTTGCCCGACCTCCATACTCGGCTGGAACATTACTGCCCCTGACACCGAGTTTGTCAAGATTCAGCCAACTCGGACCAACATGATTTTTCCCAAAAAACGAACGTGCCCTTTGACGGAGGACATCTGGCATCAAATAGTCTCCGACTTCCATTGAAGTTCTTCTTAATGAAACTCCCGCTTTTCGCAGGTGCATTATTTCACATATGGCCTCCACAAACCTGCCTTTGCTAATCAAGCCGGCGAGTGTGCAGGAACGATAAAAAACATAACCGCCAAACAACTCGTCAGCCCCCTGACCATCCAAAACAACCTTCACTCCCGCAGCGTTTGCCAAAGAAAAAACCAAGTTCTGAATAAAAATACTGGCAGAGCCAAAAGGCTCGTCTTGAATATAAATCAAATCTCCCAATTCATCGGCCAACTGGTCGAAACTAGGCATTATGAAGGAAGGATTAATTTTTTTTCCCTTCAAAACCATCTCCATCCAGCTAATCTCATCCAGACTAGGGTCTTCAGCACGAGCGGAAAATGTCCGCTGACCGGAACAACCGCCATCCTTTTGCATTAGTTCATCAATCAAGCACACAATAGCAGAGGAATCAATGCCCCCGGACAAGCAGGAACCTACCTCCACATCAGCTCGCAGGCGAAGACGAACGGAATCGCGCATCAGTTCCCGTAAAGTATTAGCAGCCTCGTCGAGACTTGAATCCGAACGCACGCCCGTCTCCAAATGATACCATTTCACGCTTGTTAGGACGATTTTTTCACCCGCCAAAACATTGCCAACGTCAATCTCAAGTCTCTCTCCAGGAGCAAGTTGACTCACTCCCTTGAAAAAAGTGCTTGTTCCATGGTCCTGCATGCCCCAGGCAAGAAAATCATAAGCCGCTTGAGAATCTACTTTGGGATTCCACCCAGGAATTTTTTCAAATTGCTTTATTTCAGAAGCAAAAAAAACAGACGAACCACCTGTTCCCCTGTAGAAATAAAGAGGTTTAATCCCAAACCTATCTCTAACCGCATGCATCACTTTCAACCTTTGATCATAAATGACGAATGCGAACATTCCATTGAACCGATCTAGGCAGGCATGACCCCATTTCTCCCAGCAAGCGAGAACGGTCTCTGTATCAGTTCCTGAATGGAAAGACACACCCTCGCTTTCCAATTCGACTCGCAATTCAGGGTGATTGTAAATCTCTCCATTAAAGATAATCCACAAGTCTCCAGAAGCCGAACACATAGGTTGAAGACCGGCATCGGACAAGTCCACTATTGAAAGACGCCGATGCCCCAAGGCCAAGCGCATGAATTTAGAGGCAACTTGGTCTTTGCTACAGAGCTTCAAGGATTCGTCTAAGTCGGACAATCCGGCATAACCTTCACCGTCAGGTCCCCGGTGCGTTACGGCATTGGTCATCTGCAGAAGGACCGCTGAAGAAATAGATTCGTTAGATAGCCAAGCGGCTATTCCACACATAGAGTTTTTCCTCTCTTTTTCAAAGCATTTGCATAATCGACCTTTATTTTCGAAACTATTCTCAAAGGGTCATGCCATTTTTCTACGAAAGCTCTGCTAGCTTTCGCCAAACTCAAAAGTTCTTCCCTTGGCATTCCAAGAACTTTTTTGAGAACTTCTTTAATATTATCAGGAGTTACTCGAATGAAAGGCAGTTCCTCTCTCATCTCGGAGGGAATGAAATGAAGGTCTTCTTCCCGAATGTAGACCAAAACGGGCTTACCCAAGGCCATGACTTCCACAGCCAAACCACCATACCATCCCGCAAACAACTGATCAACCAAGACGTCAATGTCACTATATTTCAAAAGGGCTTCTTCATGACTAACGCCTTCGACTAAAATCAATTCAAACTCAAATCCCTCTTTTTGCAAAGACTCCAAGGCTTTGAGAATCAAATTAGTGCCTTTTGCCTTTCGATGACTAGGCGCATGACCGATCCTCAAAGGACGCGTTGAATCCTGAGTATAAAGAGGTAACCATTTCGATAGGTCTAGATGGCAATATGGAATAAACTTTGAGCCTTTTGGCAAAACATGAAGCAAGTCAGGATTAAGAGCATAAATACCATCTGCAAACCGAGACATTCTTTCGATGCATTTACGCTTAAACAAATCGGAAGAATTATTATAGTAATGGTTGTCAACTTGTGACGCGATGGAATATTTGAATTTCTCCAAACTGTATTCACCCTGTCGGGCATCATCACCTTGATAATGAACAAAAATGGGTATGCCCAAGGCCTTTACCAAGCAAAGTTCCAAATACTGCAACACCCATGTATAAAAAGAATAAATTTGCCTGAAAACCCCTCTAAAGAATCCATTGCCTGGTTTTTTCGGATAAAGTGGAGAGGCAAAAGAGGTACCGAAGTTATAATGTACGATATGAAACTTCCAGTAGATCGTAAAGATAGCTAAGATTCTATTGATTTCCTTACACAGGAAAGAATCATTCTCCTTCCAAAGCACTTGATCGACCTCGTATTCGTATACGCTTTGCTTGAGGACGAGAACATGACTCGAGACTCCGAGTCCCTTCAGAACCCTACTGACCCCGGGAGGGTTCCCCCCCACGGCAGTTGGGCAATGCAAGACTTTGGTTCTCAGGTAATCAGGTCCTTAATGCCTTGGCGGAAAGGGATCTTTGGAACATGAAGCTTACTTTTCATAGCCGACACGTCCCCGATCAAATCATTCGGTTCCGCATCCGAACGTAGATAGCTTGCGGGAACGCCCAGGCATTCGCTCATTGTTTCGCAAATCTCAAAAAGAGACATTTCTTCAGTACCTGCGATATTGAAGGTTTGATTTCCATCTACCCCCAACGATGCAGTCAATGCCTTGGACGCATCGGCAACGTGAATTGGATTGATGCGAATGCCATTTCGGTCCTCTAGCTTTACGGGGTCACCCGATCGTATCCCATCAATTAATCTCGGTAAAAGCATCGATCTCCTTTGCCCTTTCCCGTAGATGAAGAAGAACCTCAAAATGGTGACCTGCATGAGCGAAGAATACTGTTGCACCAACAGTTCGCTTGAATACTTGCTGCTCAAGTAGTATCCGAGCTTACCACAGTCAACCACGGGGGCATTTTCCTTGAATGCCTGATGTCCATAACCGTAAACGCCTCCCGAGGAAGCATAAACGAAATGCCGTGCTCCTGCACGATAAGCATAATCAAGCAATCGGGCGGTAGACTCGACGTTGACGCGAAAAATATTCGTTGCCTTGCTGGGGAATTCGCGAAAATGCTCGGATTGAGCGAGATGAATGACCGCATCAATTTTGCTTGGCAGAGAATCGGCCTTCCAGTCTTCCGAGAAATCAAGTTGATGACAAACAGTATTAGAGCGCTCAGGGGCTGCACCCTTCCCTCTCATCAACAAGTGCAGTTCTGAAGAATCGCGAAGAAGATTGGAAACCTCTCGCCCCAGCAAGCCAGTCCCTCCGGTCAGCAGGATTTTAGAAGATCCATTCATAAAATTTCTTACGAAATTCCTCGGCACCCAAGATCTTGGCGGTCGGGTAGCGGGATTTGATTGTGTTCCGGGACTCATCGTCCCAACAACCGAAGCAAAGGCCCTCGGACAAACTGAAATAAGGAATATTGCAAATTCTCTCGATCAAAGGACGGAAACCTTCAGCGTGTCCGTAAACGTTCATTTCTAGGAATTGGTAACTGTAATCAGTCGAACGCTCGGAGAATTTGGTCAGATCCAGCGAGGGTGCTTTAGACAGCAATTTCACTTCTACGGGATTTCCCTCGGCAACTTCCCGACAGAGTTGAAAGGCATCAAGCATGCTTCCCTTGCCATCCTGGAACATGCATTTCTTATCAACGTCAAAAGCTACCCATGTACTCGAACCAGTTGGTTGGTACTCAAGCAAAGTGTGCCCATTATTATAAGAATTCATTGGTTTCAATGTATGGGTCGATACAACTCTCGTTCTCATTCCATGCCCTTGCGCCAACTGCTCGACAAACCTCGCAAGTGGCCCGCAAGTCAAAGAAAGAAATCTCTTGCCCGCTTCCCTTTCCAGTTCACGAATCGTAGACCCGTCATCCGAATTCCCCCGAATGGCAAGCAAGGAACAAAAAAGTAAATTATTCAATCCATCTTCTTCGTCCCATACAACTCGTTGGGCATTACGAACTTGAGGCTTGGCAAACCGATATACGCCGGGAATGGAACAATCATATATTTCATTCTCGAAGGCATAGGTTCCGGCTTTGACGAACAATTCATCGGGCAAATCAATCTCTTGGATATCCGTCCTCTTCGGATGAACGGGCTTCAAAACACCATTCTTTCCCGCTCGAAATACTACGCTTGGGTCACAGGAAAGGACTTTGGCTGTTTTAAAGAATCGAGAAATGGCAGAAAGAAAACTCAAGTTGAAAAATATTTCAATATGATATCAGAACGCTCAATACCTAAAGTAAGCAACCGCTTATCCCGTTAGATGAGGCAAGTTTGGTAACGGTTCAAAAACGACATAACCCGGACCCGAAGAATGGTAGATTTGCTTCCGAACCCGATGGATCAGAACTTTATCCAAATATGAGGGCTCAAGACTACATTGAGTTTCCTTCATCTTATGCTTCGCTTATTTGGTTTAAAGTCATATAGGTTCGTTTCTTCCAAGGTTTTGAAGAAACAACTTGAACACTTTGTGGTCATCACGATTCAAAAAGAGTATCCAGATAAGAGCGATGCAAAAACACGAAATTAGTATGCCGACTGCGGACAGTTCGAGTAAGTTCAACCCATTAGTCAATTCGGTTGACCCCAAAAACATAAGGTTTGCCCCCAATGCCCAAAGGTGAGTTCGCCAATAGGAGTAAGGAATAGGGAAGAGCTTTTGCGCAAAACGATAAACGAACAGGTTATAGGCAAGATTGCCTGCAAGAAATGCAACGGCTCCACCGAGCACCCCAATAGCCGGCACTAGAAAAAGATTTGCAGGTACTAGCAGAATAAAGGCCAAGCCTTGAGCGTAGGAAGTAAAGACGGGGCTACCGCTTACCCATATCCCTGTCGCTAAGATATTGCTTGCCCCCATGTAAAAGAAACCCGTAGCCAGCAGGGGAATTAACCTATGAGCATCAAGATAAGAGATAGGAAAAATAATCTGCACCAGAGGTTGCCCCAATGCGGCAAGGAAACTCAACATTACTCCGAAAACACACACATAAAGTTTGTAAGTCTTGGCATAAATCGATGGAGCCTCCGGTTTTTTCATAACTGAAAGAGCGAAAGGATCATAAGCTAAACGAAAGGACGTAGTTAACATAATTAAGGACGATGCAATAGCAAAGCCCACGGAATAAATTCCTTGTTCCCTGAGCGATAGAAAGAGATTAATACAATATCTCCCGATCTGAGTTTGTCCCCAGTTCAGGATTGTCGCTGGTATTTGAGGCAAAGCATACAATAAGACAGGAAGTAGAACTAATTTTGCCGGTGTCCGAAAAAGCCTTCCTGCAAGCATAAGGAAGGCAACGCAAAAACCGCAGGTCGCTCCCACAACCCCACCTAGAAATACTCCTAGCACACCAATCTCAAAAACTGTCACGAATACCAAAGTTGCAATCAACATAGGCAAAATGTGGGAAAGCTGAACAACCACATAATGATATGGTTTCCCAAGAAATCGTAGCATGGAAGCAAGACAGGTTTGCATAACCCCGAAGAACATTCCGAGCGAACCGACTTGCACGTACAACGCTAGATCGTGACCCGAGATCGGTCCCTCTTTGCGGATCTGCAATAGTTGAACGATTTGAGGTGCGAAAAAGGCAAACGCTCCGCTGATAAGACAGGCAATTGCCATGCTTACCC
>JABHOU010000374.1 GCA_018695085.1 Opitutia bacterium
CAATAGAAAGTCAACGCCCGCATCGGAAACCAATTTGGCCATGGGCGCATCATAGGCGGTAAGTGCTACTATTGGACGCTTGCCCTTTAGGTTGCGAACATAGGTGACCGATGAGGTGCGTTCGTCCCTAGGCGTTTGTTTTTTGACCGTTCTCCTTCGGGGACTATCTTGGGAAACTCTATCTCCTTTGGTATCGGAGGATTTTTTCAAGGATGGGTCTTTTAGGTCGGTGGAATCCTCGCTTTCGTTCTTGGGGGATTCGTTGGGCCTCCTTCTGGCTCGACCTCCGCCTCTTCGAGGTCGTGAACGTGGTGGATTCTCCTTTTTAGGGGTATCTTTGTCTTCAGGCATCTTCAACTTTGGTGAGGAATTCTAGTAGAGCCGATTCGATGGCGATGGATTGTTCTTCATTCATCTGCCACTCCGCGGCTTTTGCGGTTTCAGCTATTTGTCCTTTGCGGCGAGCGCCTACGATTGCCGAAGTCACTTCGGAACGACGCAACGTCCATGCCACTGCTAATTGACCAACGGTGTAACCGCAATCACTTGCTATATTGCGGAGGGATTCTTGAAAGGTGAGAAAGTGCTCAAGGTCGTTGTTGTTTTGAACGTACTTGACCACGGGATGGTCTTTCTTGTGCTTGCGCCAATCGTTGTCGGGCAGACTATCTAGCCATTCGCGTGAAACCTTTCCCGTGAGGAGACCGGAATGCATGGGGCTGTAGACAACCAGCCCCGTTCCATGTCCGTCGCACCAAGGAAGCACTTCCTTTTCAGCTTCGCGGGCGAGGAGGCTGTACATCGGTTGGTTCGAGGAAACCTGGCCGTGTTTCTCGATGACCTCCAATTCGGGTTTCCAGCAATTGCAGACACCGGCCCAACGAATTTTGCCTTCGTTCTTTAGCTCCAAGAGCGTTCCCCAAGCTTCCTCGAGGTTTTCGACGGGTTCCGGCCAGTGCAGTTGGTAAAGGTCTATGCAGTCTACCTGGAGACGCTTTAATGAACCTTCTACCTCTTCGCGAATCGTTTCGCGGGAAATGAATCTTCGAGGCTTACTGTCTTCGCCCGGAAGCACGCCGCATTTCGTCGCGAGAATGACCTCGCCACCGTTCCATTCCTTAACTGCTTTTCCCACTGATGTCTCGGAAACCCCAAAACCATAAGCATGGGCGGTATCGATCCAGTTGATGCCGCATTCCAGTGCTTCATGTATGGTCGCGATCGAATCCCTTTCATCCTGATCACCCCAACCCATACCCCAATTGCCTCCGCCGATAGCCCAAGTGCCGAGCCCGATGACGGATAATTCAAGGTCAGTGTCTCCAAGTGTACGTGTTATCATAGTTCGTTTCCTTAATCTCAAATTAACAAAACCTATTGTCGACCCAAGTCGAACCTCAAAAATGAACGGGTAAGCTTGCTCGAATGTAAATTTGCCGGCATTTGAATGTTATGAAAACCATATTGGTTACGGGCGCAAGCAGAGGAATCGGACTTGAGTGGACACGGCAATGCCTTGATCGAGGGCATCGCTTGCTGGCGACTTGCCGGAGCCCGGACAATGCCAGAGGTCTTTTGAAACTTCGAGAGAGTTACGCCGATCTGTTGGATATATTACCTGTCGACGTCGAAGACGAAGGCTCGGCAACTCGTCTTTTTTCGGAACTCGAGAAGAAGAGTGAATCAATCGACCTTCTCTTCAACAACGCCGGCATCATAGATTGGGAAGACATGCTGGACGTCTCTTCCGCTTCCATGGAGAAAATCTACAAAGTGAATGTGGTGGGTGCCTTGCTTGTTTTGCGAGCGGCGATCCCGTGCCTACGGCGTTCGGCCAATCCCGTAGTGGTAAATGTTTCTTCACGACTAGGATCGATTGAACTCCGAGGAAATACCCAACTCGGAGGAGCCATGGCTTACCAGTGCTCCAAGGCCGCCTTGAATATGCTAACAAAGCAAGCATCCATTGACTTGGCGCCCTTCGGGATAACGGTTCTCTCCCAAAGTCCGGGTTGGGTGCGCACCGGCATGGGGGGAAGCGATGCCAAGTTTTCCGTTGAAGAATCCGTGACTAATATGCTCGGTCACTTGGAAAACGCAGGCCTTTCCCTAAATGGCAAATTTATAGGCGAGGATGGAGTCGAGCTTCCATGGTGATTTTTCTTTGCCATATCGCCAGAACCAGAAAAGATATAGCTTTCTTTCCCTACTGCATTTAATTATACGAGGCATTTCTAATGAAAAGAGCACTAGCATACTTCACTTTAATCGGTCTTTCCTCGTTTTCTCCGATGTTTGCGGCAAAAGTCTTGAACGTTGGCGATAAAGCTCCCGTCTTCACCACTCTCGACGACAAAGGCAAGCAGTGGAAGTCCGGCGATATCGTCGGCTCGAAGCATTTAGTGGTCTATTTCTATCCTGCCGCCATGACGGGTGGTTGCACCAAGCAAGCCTGTGCTTTTCGTGACGACAAATCGAAATTGACCAAGTTGGATGCCGTCGTTGTAGGAGTCAGCGGAGACAATCCTGAAGGCCTAGCCCATTTCAAGAAGGCCGAAAACCTGAACTTCACTTTGCTTTCCGATGAAAAGGGCGATCTCGCCCAAAAGTTTGGCGTTCCCTTTGGCAAAGGTGGAGTGATTGAGCGTAAGGTGGATGAAAAAAAAGTGAGCCTTTCACGAGGCGTCACTTCCAAGCGTTGGACATTCGTCATCTCCAAGGATGGAAAGGTAGTTTACAAAAACGACAAGGTGAACGCCGCCAAGGATAGTGAAGCTGTGTGCTCAGTCCTGGCAAAACTCTAAACTAATTTGAGCGAAAACGAACTTTCCTCCCTTTCGGGGAAGCTAAGAGGTGGCCTGAAGTCCCGAGCCAAGACGCGACCCGTTGATATCCGCATTGGAAAAAAAGGGGTAACTGAGAATGTTCTGACCGAACTGCGAAAGATTTTCCAAAAAGAAGATCTCGTTAAAGTCGCCTTTACTCAAGATCGGGAAACCAGAACCACTCTTCTTGCTGAAATCGAAGATAAGCTAGTTGCCGTGAGCATCGCTGTGACTGGAAAGACGGCCACCCTTTACAAACCTTTGCCTTCTCGGAAGTGAGTTTTAACCTCACGACATTTGAGGTCATTCGGTTCTTTTGTTAGAGTCGCTACTCGTTGAGGAAGTCCGTGTAGAGAGTGTTTTCCATCTCTCGAGCAGCGGAAACCAAGTTGGCCGTCAAATGCAGTTGGTCGCGAGACTTGCTGTACCTTGCCATGGCCAAAGAGTAATCGAGGCCATCTGCCCTTTCCAGAGCCTGCTCCAAACCTACTTGTTTGTTTTGCAGTTCGTCCAGTTCATGCTTGATACGTGATTGCTCGGCACCATTCTGTGCTCGAGCCGTGGCCAATGACTCCATGAAACCTTCGAAGTCTTCAATCGTATAGTCGTCGAGCTCGTAAGTGGGTTCGCCAAAGGTGGGTTGCACTGCCGCCGCAATGTTGGGATCGTTGTTTATGAGATTCTCCAATGCAATTTTACTTTGATGAATCCAGTCTTCTCTTCCAGCTAGGCTGATCCCTTTGAATACGCCCGTTTGTGATCTTGGGATATTTTCTCCCTCAGGGAAGTTGACGACATCGGCACTTGCGGCGGTAGTGTAAGTGTCGGAAGGCAAGATAACGGAAGGATATGTAGCTCGAACTCTGTCCATGAACTCAAACAGACCTTGATTGACGTTCCTGAACTCCAGGGAACCTGAGTTGTCCACAAACACTCCTAGTGCGTCAGGCAGTTCAGTTCCCCCGTTTGTCATCTGCTCGAAGGCATTCATCAGGAAATTAGCTTGGTCGGCCGAGTTCGGCATGATTGTGGGCGTTCCAGGGTCAAGGGCATACTCGTCCCTGCCGGCTCCTCGAAAAACCCTGGAAAAGGTCGGCATGTCAGTTGCTTCATTCATCCCTGCGGGTAAAATCTCTCCGCCATCCGGGTCTTGCGGTGCGCCTGCACCCTGCTTCATTTCGTTAACAATAACGGCAATCTCGGCCTCAATTCCTTGATCGGACAGGAATGAGTTCCATTCAGTAATGTCCGAATCGAACCCAGCCTGGCCTTTCCCGCCACCGCCATTGTAGCCATCCGGAGCACCTTGTGCTTCATCTGTCAGCGTCATGGCTAGGAACTTTTTCTTAATTGGAGGCGGTTCATCATCTGGGTCGAGGTGATAGATGCCCCATCGGGAAAGGGTAATCGTATTGCCACTTCCGTCGTCGCTAGACTCTTGATCTATAGTCTGTCCGTCGACGGCTTTACCGAACAAAGTTTTGGAGTCTTGAGTGGAGAAAAGACTGACGCCGTTCCATTTTGACTGAGCAATCTGGCGCAACTCGTGTTGCAGTTCCGTAAATTCGTCGTCGTAGTACGCCTTATCATGCTTATTATACATTGTGGAATTAAACTTCGTCTTCAACTCCGCCGAACGGTCTAGGATGTTTCCAATGACTTTGAACATCCCGTCTTGGGCTTGAAGCAATGAAAGCGACCCTTGCAAGTTTTGCTGAATCGCTTGATTCCTCAGGACCGTTGAATTTAGACGAGTAATGGAGCCCAGTCCACCTGAGTCCTCTTGATTATTGATAATCTTACGACCTGTTTGCAGGTGTCGCTGAATCTGGGTGTTTTCGGAGAGGGTGGCGTTCAAGTTGTTCACCACCGAGTGTGATAGACTTAGGGATTCCATGATGTCTACATCCTCTTTTCTGGAAGTTGTGAGGCAATCTTGTTGACCTCCATGTCGAATTGCCTGATGATCCTCATCCTTGAGGAAGTTTACTATCTACCATAATCGGCCAACTCTTCTTAAGCTTTAGGTGTTTTTTTGGTTTTGTTCACTATTTCAATCGTTTCGCTTGTCTCTTTTTGTCGGATGGGTTTGCCAGTTCCGCTTACATTCATTAGCTAGGGATCATGAAAACCATTGATCCATTGAATGAAAGGGCAGTTGCTCCTGTTTTCTCTTTTCGAGATTCTTCGGATGCCGTTTGTTCGTCTAGCGATCTGGAGGGCAATCCTTACCTGGTCTACTTTTATCCCAAGGATGACACCCCGGGTTGTACGGCGGAGGCTTGCGGGTTTCGTGACAATGTGCCGGATTTCTCAAAGTTTAGTCTTACCGTCATCGGCGTGAGTTGTGATTCCGAGAAGTCACATGCTAAGTTTCGCTTGAAATATGACTTGAACTTTCCGTTGGCTTCTGACGAGTCGAAGGAAATCGTCAATGCCTTTGGCGTATGGGGTGCGAAAAAGTTCATGGGGCGCGAATACGAGGGCATTCATCGAATGTCCTTTCTGGTTGGTCCCGACGGAAAGATTGCGAAAGCCTACCATAAGGTTAAGGCCAAGGATCATCCCGATGAAGTTTTGGCCGATGTTAAGGAATTGTTCGGCTGACGGTGGAAGTTCTTAGAGTTCCCTCTCGATTATTCCATCATTGCGAGTTGCATTGTTTTTTGGCTTAATGCGTAGCCAGTGAATACTGCTAAAACACCTATACTTGAGACTCCGGGGGGAGAAACGCAACTGTTGCTACATTCTTGTTGTGCCCCTTGCGAGGGTGAGGTGTTACAGACATTGCTTCATTCCGGCATCCAGCCGACGGTTTTCTTTTACAATCCGAACATTCATCCGAAGCGGGAGTACGAACTACGAAAATCGGAGGATAAACGTTATTGCGACAAAATCGGCGTTGAGCATTTGGATGTCGATTACGATGTCGAAAACTGGTTCGAACGCGTACGAGGACTTGAGTGGGAACCGGAGCGGGGCGCTCGTTGCACGGCATGTTTCGATATGCGTTTCGAGCGAACAGCCCTTTATGCCGATGAGAAGGGATACAATCTGTTTTCGAGTAGCCTCGGGATCTCTCGCTGGAAGAATATGGAGCAAATTAACGGATGCGGCGAACGCGCAGCTGCCCGCTACAAAGACCTTACTTACTGGACTTACAACTGGAGAAAGGCCGGAGGTTCCCAGCGAATGATCGAAATTTCCAAGCAGGAGGGCTTTTACCAGCAGGAATACTGCGGATGCGTATATTCTCTGCGGGATACGAACAAATGGCGGGTTGCCAAGGGGCGTGAAAAGATTGCCATCGGCGAAAAGTTTTACGGACAAGAGATCGAAGCTTAAAGTAAGCACTACTTTTTAATTCCCTTTAATTATGACCATAGAAGAAGTTTGGTTGACTCTCAGGCAAGAGGCCGAGGTTGTTGCCGCCAAGGAATTCATCTTGGCCAAAGTGCTTGCGGAATTTGTTCTCGAGCGCGAATCCTTTGCCGATGCCTTGGGATGGCGCTTGGCCGCACGGCTTGGACGTTCCTCTGTGCCCGAAAAGGATTTGCGAGAACTGGTCCGCGATGCCTTTCTCGATGAACCTGAGTCTCTCCATAAGGTCTGCACCGATGCGAAGGCAGTTCGGGAACGCGATCCGGCCTGCATGGATTTCCTTAGCCCATTTCTTTATTTCAAAGGCTTTCAAGCCCTTTCCGGTTATCGTGTATCCAACTACCTTTGGCGTCATAACCGCAAAGAGTTGGCCCAATACCTCCAGAGCCTAATTGCAGCTGTATATACGGTCGATATTCATCCCGCGGCCACTATCGGCCAAGGAATCCTGCTCGACCATGCCACCGGTTTCGTGGCGGGCGAAACCACCGTGATCGAGGACGACGTCTCCATCCTACATGAGGTCACCCTCGGCGGCACGGGCAAGGAACGCGGTGACCGTCACCCAAAGATTCGTTCGGGTGTACTGATAGGAGCTGGTGCGAAAATTCTCGGAAACGTTGAAATTGGAGAAGGCGCCCGCATCGGTGCAGGTAGCGTGGTGTTGAAGGACGTGCCCCCACATGTTTCCGTGGCAGGTGTGCCCGCCAAGGAACTCGGCAAGGTCCAAGAGTCCTCTCCCGCTCTAGGGATGGATCACATGATCGACGATCGCGGAGTTGAACGCGGCGAGGGTATCTAAACTATAGCTTCCCTAGGTGATCCATTCGGGGATTACCTTTCCCGCGACATCGGTGAGACGAAAGTCGCGACCTTGGGAGCGATAGGTGAGGCGCTCGTGATTCATGCCGAAAAGGTGGAGCATAGTGGCGTGTAGGTCGTTGGGATGTACTGGCTTGTCCTCTATCCCCCATCCGATCTCGTCGGTTCGACCGTAAACCTGTCCACCCTTGATTCCTCCACCGGCGAGCAACATGGAATAGCAGAACGGATGGTGGTCGCGACCAGTGTTCATTTTGTTGCCACCTCGATTTTCTCCCAGTGGCGTGCGACCGAATTCCGAACCCCATACGACCATAGTGGAGTCAAGCATGCCGCGTTCCTTGAGGTCCTTGATGAGGGCGGCGATGGGTTGATCGACGGCTCCGGCGTTGTATTTAAGCTCTGGGTCAAGATTGCTGTGGTGGTCCCAAGAAGCATGGATGATGTTGACGAATCGGACGCCGCGCTCGACCATACGCCGAGCAAGCAAACAGTTGCGAGCGAAGTCTTTGTACGTATCCCCGCTTTTGCCTCGACCACCAAGCCCCTTGGGTTCCGACCTGTTCATGCCATAAGCTTCGATCGTAGTGGCGGATTCCCCGGAGAGATCATTTAGCTCGGGGGCTGAAGCCTGCATTCGTCCTGCCAACTCGTATGCAGAAATGCGGGCGGCGATCTCGGGGTCGTGTACTTTTTCGAAACGGCCCTGATTGATGGAGTTTAAGGTGGCTAGACCTTTTTGCTGCAAGATAGGCGGAAGGCCTTTCGGGTTATCCAAGTTGAGGACTGGTTCTCCCTTTGTTCGAAAGAGTACGCCAGAGTAGGTGGAGGGAAGGAATCCACTTTGCCAAAGTGTAGCGCCCCCGCTAGACCCGCGGCCCGCGTTCAATACTACGTAGCCGGGTAGGTTTCTGGACTCGCTGCCCAGTCCATAGGTGAGCCAGGATCCCATGGTCGGCATGCCGAAACGTGATACGCCGCATTGCATGAGCAATTGGCCGGGATGATGATTAAACTCGTCGGAGTGCATGGATCGCACCATCAGCAGATCATCCGCGACGGAACCAAGGTGTGGCACGAGGTCGCTGAATTCCATTCCGGACTGACCGTATTTCTTGAAGGTTCTCTTGGTCCCCATGAGGGTCGCCGTGGCGGGCTTGATGAATGCGAAGCGAGCCTTGTCGAGAACGCTCTTAGGGAGGCTTTGTCCAGCCATCTCGTTGAGTTTTGGCTTAGGGTCGAAGAGATCTAGGTGAGAGGGAGCTCCGGCCATGAAGATGAATATACAGGCTTTTGCCTTGGCATCGAAGTGAGACTTGCGGGGAGTCAAAGGATCCTTGAACTCATTTCCTTGCGGAACTGCCAAAAGCCCTTCTTCTACGAGCAGGGAGGCGAGAGCGACACCGCCCAAACCGGAGGCGGAGGTGGTGAGGAAGTCACGACGGGTGCGTAGTATGGAACTGTCGATTGGATTCATGGCTATGGATAAGGAAGCATATTATTCCCGGGTAAGGAATTCATCCATGTTGAGAATTATGCGTGAGGTGGCGGTCCATGCGGCAATCTCCGGATCACCGGCTAAAGCCTTGGCATCCTCTGGACTTTTCTTGAACCAGCTTCGCGATTCCTTCAGCAGAGTCAAGAAGGCCAATGTTTCGTTTGGTTCGGGCGTGCGGGCCACGCAAAGCCGAAAGCCGTAGGCGATGCGTTTTTCATCCTCAGGTAAAGCTTCTCTTAAAATGCGCTCAGCAAAAGCCTTGGCGGCTTCGGTAAAGGTGGCGTTGTTAAGGGTGACGAGTGCGGCTAGTGGAGTATTGGACCGGTTCCTCTTTACGCAGGCGACATTGGAATCCGGGCAGTCGAAGGTGAGCAGATTGGGATGCGGTGACGTACGCTTGAAGAAAGTGTAGAGACCACGCCTATACCGGTCTTCCCCTTTACTTAGGTTCCACTTGAAGCTGTTGGCGTAGGAGAGGTTGGTGATGCCTGAGGGGAGGGGAGGGAATACGCTGGGGCCTCCCACCTTGTCGGACAGGAGACCGGCTACGGCGAGGTTTAGGTCGCGAACGATTTCGGCTTCCACCCGAAAACGGTTCTGGCGGTGGAGGAGTTTGTTGTTGGGATCGAGCTGGACGAACTCGGATCGATGTACGGAGGATTGCCGGTAGGTGGAGGAGTTGACGATTAGGCGGATAAGTTTCTTGCGCGACCATTTTACATCCTCGACGAAGTAGTGAGCCAGCCAATCGAGCAAGTTCGGATGACTTGGGGCTTCACCTCGAATTCCAAAATCCTCCGGGGTGCGAACTAAGCCATAACCGAAAAGGTGTCCCCAGATCTGATTGACGGTGACCCTAGGAGTGATGGGGTTGCTGGGTTCGACAAGCCAGCGGGCAAAATCAAGACGATCACCGGATTTCTTTTCATCGCGAGCCTTTAACGGATGGAGAACGGTTAGTCCGTTCGGCTGAACCTCGTGCAGGGGTTGCTTGAATTCGCCACGACGGAAAACATGTGTCTTGCGTGGATTTCCCCTGCGCTGGGTGATTACCCGAACGCTCATGGTGGGAGTTTTAGGGGCTTTTTTGAGGAGATCTTCGAGTTGCTTGCGGAGCTTGCCGACCTCGGGGTCTGTCTTGGCGAAGTGGTCCGCGAGAAGTTTGCGCTGACCATCACTCCTCTTGGAGGCGTCTGCAAGGATCGCCTGGCGGATGTTTTCAGGGGCGAAGTCGTCCGATTTCTCGCCCGTGATCGACATGATGCGGAAACGCCCTATCACATGTCGGGAACCGTAGAGTTGAGCCAATTCGAACCTCAGTCTTCCAGGGTTCTTGTTTAGAAGTGGTTTAGCCAAGCGGAAAGTGGCCTGATGACTCTTGCCCATTTCCCCACTGATAGCCCATCCCGTCTTTTCGATGCCGTCTATTGCTCCCTTCACGTCCCATCCCTTCTGGGAGAAATCGGCCCCGGCGGAGTAGAATTTGAGGGGTTGTCTTTTATCGGCATCTACCAAATCCACGACAAAAGCACGAAATTCGTTTAGGACGAAGTTGCCGTGGGAGGCGAGTCCGGGACCTTTTGAAGGAAGCTTTGGATCGGCTAAAACCTCGAGGCGGAAACCAGTTATGGGTTTTTCACCTGTATCGACCGATACATCGATATGGAAGGTTGCTGTGTCGTGTGAGAGCTTCTCGACGAAGACGCTATTATCGACTTGTCGAACGAGCTTGTAATCCTCCAGCTTGGTAAATTCCGCCAGTTTCATCGGGTGGTAGGCTATAGGGTTCTTGATCGCGGCAATACGAGCCTTGATTTGTTCTTCCCATTTTCCTTGGTCGCCTCGGCGAGAGGAGAGCAAATTCTTAATTCTCTTTTCAAGTTCGGCCACTTTTTTGTCGTGAGATGCCTTTTCCTCCCTGAAGTTCTTGTTGGCGTCCTTGGATTTGGGCACGTTCAAGTTGGTCTCATCCCCATTATTATAGAAGGCGAATAGCTGGTAGTAGTTATCTTGTGAAATATTGTCGTACTTGTGGTCATGGCACCTAGCGCAAGTTAAGGTAAGTCCGAGCCAGACCGAGCCCGTAGTCTCCACTCGATCCATTACGGCTGCTACGCGCCATTGCTCTTTGTCTGTGCCGCCTTCGGTATTCGTAAGGGTCTGGCGATGAAATGCGGTGGCGAGGCGTTGTTCCTCTGTGGACTCGGGGATCAGATCACCCGCTAGTTGCTCGATGGTGAAGCGATCGTATGGCAGATCGTCGTTGATTGCCTGAATTACCCAGTCGCGGAAACGCCAGGCGTTTGGTCGAGCCTTGTCCTTCTCGTAACCGTCGGAATCGGCGTATCGAGCCATGTCCAGCCAGTGGCGGCCCCAGCGTTCACCGAAGTGAGGGGAGGTGAGCAATTCGTCCACGAGCTTAGAGTATGCATCTGGCGACTGGTTCTCGACGAATGCGTCAACTCTTGCAATGGGAGCAGGTAATCCCAGCAGGTCGTAATGAAGGCGTTTGGCAAGGGTGCGACGATCGGCCTGGGGGGATGGTTTTTGGTCGAGGAAGTCAAGTCTAGCCAAGACAAAGCGATCGATTGGATTGAGCACATGACTTTCATTGTTCACTTTCGGCGGTTTCGAAGATTCGATTGGGCTATAAGCCCAGTGATCAGGGTAGGCAGCACCGGCGGTTATCCATTGCCGAAGAATCTCAATTTCTTTTTGCGTTAGAGACCTTTCGGTCTTTTTTGGGGGCATCAAGTCGTCTTCGTCTTCCGGGTGAAGGCGAGTCAATAGTTCGCTCTTGTCAGGATTTCCAGGCTCTATTGCTTTATGCCCGCCTAAATCCTTCGTGGCTCCTTCATGTCGGTCCAAGCGAAGATCACCCTTTCGTTTCTTCTTGTCGGGTCCATGGCAATCCAAGCAGTTCTCCGCTAAAATACTTATCGCCATGGGGGCGAGGTCTTGCTCTTCGATAGCTGCCGAGGCGAAACAGAAGGGCAAGAGGGAAAGGCAAATCTTCGCAACCTTTCCTCGTGACCTACAAGATGACCTAAAAGAGTTATGCATGATCAGCTAATCTGGGAACAATTGACCTTGAAGGGAAGAAGTATTCAGATGGTGAAGCACTAACTAATTATAAATTTCAGGAACTGAATATGGGTTACAATAAATTTTAGTTTTAAGAGTGAAAATCATTACATCATCCTCGGGAAACGAAGAATAGATTGGCTACCTGTTTGTCAATTTCCTGTAGATAAGCCGATTTTTTGGAAATGTCTACTTTTAGTGAGTGACCACTTCGTTATATTTACGAAACAGAGACATGAATTAATACGAAAGTCGGTTTAGCGTAGTGATCCAATACACCCGTTACTATCATTGACTTTCCGTGCGTGGGTGAATTTATTTATACCAAGCTTATTTCATGCGTTTCTCATTCAGTTGCTTAGCCTTTTACTCCGCAGGGTTAGTTGTCTCTGCACTGCAGCATGTTCACGCGGCAAGCCCGGTCATTACCAGCGGCGTTACAGCGGTTGCTGCCGGAGATGGTTTTACTGCGTACTTAGAAGCGAACGGTTCTCTATACACCGCAGGAAGCAACCAATCGGGTCAATTGGGTGACGGGTCAACCACTACTCGCAGCACTTTTGCTTTTGTGACTTCCGATGTGTCGGTCATTGCCTGCGGGGCGAATTACATTCTTTTTGTTAAGAAGAATGGCTCTTTGTGGGGGATCGGCGATAATTATTTCGGCCAGTTCGGGGATGGTTCGACTGCTGGATCTCTCGAGCCGAAACAGATTCTCGCTTCTGGAGTCGCCAACGTTTCTGCAGGGGCCAGTCACAGCCTTATCCTAAAAACGGATGGTTCCTTATGGTCCGTAGGGCTAAATATCACCGGGCAACTGGGAAATGGTTCCACGGTTGATCTTAGTGCCCCTTTCAGGGTAGCCGATTCATCTGTGGTTTCGGCTTCCGCAGGAGATGGTCACAGTCTATTCGTGAAGGCTGACGGTTCGCTGTGGGGCATGGGTTCGAGTTGGGCAGGCGCATTGGGCACGGGAACTGAAAATGATGTTTACTATGATGAGAACGGCACGGCTTTCACCAGAGGACTCACTCCGATTAAAATAGTACCTTCTGGTGTTGCTTCCGCCTCGGCTGGGGCGAATCACAGCTTTTTCGTGAAGACCGATGGATCTCTTTGGGGAATGGGTTATAATTCGTCTGGTCAATTAGGGGATGCCTCAACGACTAATCGTCTGACGGCAGTTCAGGTTTTACCTTCTGGCGTAAGCTCGGTTTATGCTGGAGGAGAGTACACCATGATCCTCAAGAGAGATACATCTCTTTGGTCCATGGGGAGCAACTCTTACGGTCAATTAGGAGACGGTTCGACCACCAACAGAAACCAGCCTGTAAGCATTGCCTCATCTGGGGTTACTTTGGTTGCCGCTGGCAACGAGCACAGTATCTATGCGGTGAATTTCGATCTATTGAAAGCCATGGGGCGTAACGACAAAGGAGGGTACGGCAATGGCTCCACCGATAGCAACTCGACTCCAGTTACTGTTCTTACTGGAGAGTTAATGGTCACCATGAGCGAAGATGGCGCTCCCAATGCTTGGAGCGCACCCTCATTGGTCGCAACTGATGCCGACGGCGACACCTTGACTTGGGGAGTAACCTCTCAACCCTCCTACGGTTATGCTAGCGTTATGGGAACCGGACCAAGCCCTTCGACTTTCGATTATGTTCCTGATGGGAATTTCTCCGGCACCGACAGTTTCGTGGTACAGGTTAGTGATGGAGTCGCGACCGACACCCTCAGGATCAATGTTGTAGTAGAAGCTGTAAGCGACTCCCCGGTTATCGAACAAGGAGGATCCGTTTCCGTAACTATGAGTCAGGGTGGTTCGCCAGTCTCATGGGTTGCGCCTACCTTGACTGCTGTCGATGCTGAAGGTGATTTCCTGACTTGGTTTTTCCAAGGTTTTACTTCTGCCGATCCAGTCGACCTAAATGGAACGGTTTCGCTAGAGGGGAACGGTACTAGCCCATCGACCTTTACATATGTGCCGAGTGCAGGATTCGCAGGTACAGACAGTTTTGAGATTGGCGTTACGGATGGAACCGATTCGACATTGATTACGGTAAACGTAAGCATCCTTGCCGTTAATGCCCCCCCGATTATCGCTCAAGGAGATGAAGTTTCTATTATATCCAACGAAGGTCAGACGCTAAGTATTGCTGATCTTCCCACCCTAAGTGCCAGCGACCCCGAAGGTGGTAATCTAACTTGGAGCTTAAGTTCCCCTGCATTGAATGGCGTAGCTACCTTGGGAGGGACAGGTTCGTCCCCAACAGCCTTTGCCTATGCGCCGACTGCTTATTTCTACGGCACTGACAGTTTTGTCATCATAGTAAGTGATGGCGATTTAAATGACACCGTGACCGTAAATCTCGACATTTCAGGCGTAAACGACGCTCCAGTAGTATCTCAAGGAACAGAGGTTTCCGTGACTATGAGTGAAAACGGTTCTCCTGTTATTTGGTCCGCTCCTTTATTGACCGCCACTGATCCTGATGGGGACTCCGTGGTCTGGAGCCTTTTGTCGCCTCCTCTCAAAGGTTCAGCAACAGTGCGCGGTTCCGGCGAAAGTCCCTCGACCTTCACTTATGTGCCGAATGAAAATTACTCAGGAACAGATAGTTTTACCGTGCGAGCATCTGATGGAACAGATTCAAGTGAAGTCGAAGTAAGCGTAATAATCGAACACGTTAACGTGCCACCTGTCATTGATCAGGGTGAAAGCGTTTCCGCAACCATGAGCGAAGACGGCGTCCCCAGTGGATGGTTTGCTCCCTCTCTCTCGGCAACCGATTCCGACTCGTCAAATGTCCTCACATGGAGCGTGACGACTTCACCCTCAAACGGTGCTGCCTCGGTGAGTGGAACCGGAGCATCGCCTGCAGTATTGTCCTACACTCCCACTGCGAACTTTTGGGGCACTGATAGTTTCATAGTCCAAGTTGACGACGGCAATGCCAGTGATGCAATTACCATAAACGTTCTGGTGGAACCTCTTAATGATTCGCCGGAAATGAGTGAAGAAGGTCCTATTTCGGTGAGCATGACTGAGAATGGAGTGCCCGTTTCATGGCATGCCCCCCCCTTGAGTGCTTCAGATGTAGAAGGCGATGACTTGTCGTGGACAATATTTGCCCAACCTCTCCATGGTATTGCTGAAGTTAGCGGTACTGGAGTCACTCCGTATGAATTCATCTACACCCCAGCAACTGACTTCGTAGGTTCTGACAGTTTTGTTGTGTATGTAAGCGATGGCAACTCATCAGATCAAGTCACAATTAATGTATCTATCCTAGGTGTCAATTACCCACCTGTTTTGTCAGCAAACTTCTCTCTTTCGACTTCGATCAGTGAAGACGGTTTTCCCGTCGGTTGGGTTGCTCCTGATTTGACTGCTTCTGATCCTGACCCGGAAGACTCCTTGACTTGGTCAGTTACTAACCTTCCCGCTCATGGCACTGCTACCGTTTCAGGCAATGGTACATCCCCCTCTCAATTCTTGTTCGAGCCCGAAACAAATTATTTTGGCTCTGACAGTTTCACCATATCAGTTACGGACGGACTTTTGACTGATGAAGTCTCAGTTAATGTCTCGATCCTTCCCATTCAGGATCCCCCACGAATCGTACAGGGAGACAGCATGCTCGTTCATGTCAGTGAAGATGAGGCACCCGTTCCATGGATTACCCCAATACTTACCGTGGTGGATGTCGACTCAACTGACATTCTTACATGGAGTCTGCTTACTCCCCCGACGGATGGAATAGCCTCAGTTTGGGGGACTGGCGCGAGTCCCACGACGTTTGCCTACTCCCCAAATTCAAATTGGTCGGGTAGCGATAGTTTTGTGGTAGGCGTCAGTGATGGGACGACGACCGATTCCATTACGGTGAATGTGATCGTAACTCCGATTAATGATGCACCAATTATAGCTCAAGGAATTTCTTCCTCGGTCTCAATGAGCGAAGAAGGCACGCCGATTGCATGGACTGCACCTGAACTATCCGCAACTGATGAAGAAGGGGAGGAACTTTCATGGGGCATTTCACAACAACCTTCTCACGGTGTTGCTTTAGTGCAAGGCGTCGGTGTTGTCCCAACGATTTTTCAATATGAGCCAGAGATTAACTTTGCGGGAGATGATAGTTTTGTCGTTTCGGTTACAGACGGTAACTCTTCTTCCTTCTTCACGGTAAATGTGAATGTTGTGAATGTAAACGATCCGTTAAGCATTGACCAAGGACAGTCTATTGCCTTTACGATGAGTGAAGATGGGTTTCCTGTATCAGGCGTTGCCCCAGTACTGACTGTCTCTGACTTTGATGTTGCTGATGTCTATACTTGGAAAGCATCGACCAGTCCTGCTCACGGTTCTGTCGAGATCTCGGGGAATTCGAAGGAATTGACACAGCTGACATATGTGCCTGAGGCTTCATGGTCAGGGATTGACAGTTTTGTCGTTGAAGTGTCCGATGGCACCACGACCGATTCGATTTCAGTTCAGGTGACCGTTGTTCCCGTGAACGACGGTCCTGTTATCTCTCAAGGTGATTTTGTCACTGTTTTTATGAGTGAAGATGGATCTCCGGTTCCTTGGCAAACACCTGAATTCACTGCTTTTGACGAAGAGGGTGACCCGTTGGCGTGGAAGGTTTTGACGCAACCTTCTCATGGCGTTGCGTCTCTGGCGGAACTCTTGCCTGGTTCCTCTCGGGTCGTATACGACCCCGAGCCGAATTTTGCCGGGGAGGATAGTTTTGTCGTTTCGGTGACCGATGGCAATAATTCTGACTCTATTACAGTAAATGTAATCGTTGCGAATGTAAATGACCTGCCGATTATCAACCAAGGTGAATCAATCGATGTTACTATGAGCGAGGACGGTTCTCCGGTTGCTTGGAATGCCCCTGTTTTGACCGTCTCTGATGCCGATGCCGGCGGTGTTCTATCTTGGAGCATCCTTGCTGCTCCCAGTTTCGGAGTGGCTTCAATTGGAGGTCGAGGAAGAAGTCCTTCGTACTTTTCTTATGCTCCGACGACCTCTTGGTCCGGGATTGACAGTTTTTGGGTACAGGTGAGTGACGGAACTGCGACCGATTCAATTACGGTGCGAGTTGTCGTTACTCCTGTTAACGACGCTCCTGATATAGCACAAGGAGATCAAGTTACTGTTTATATGAGTGAAGATGGCTCTCCCGTATCATGGGCGACACCTAAATTCTCGGCATCCGATGCGGATGGCGACGAGTTGTCGTGGAAGGTTTTGTCGCAACCCTCTCACGGTGTTGCCGTGCTGGCCAACGCACTCAACCCTGTGGGGTTGGAGTATGAACCTTTGTCGGGCTTTTCGGGTGAAGATAGTTTCGTTCTTTCGGTCACTGATGGAAACTCGTCCGATTCTATTACCGTTAATGTGATTGTTACCAATGGGAATATCCCGCCGAGAATCAATCAAGGTGAGTCTGTGGTGGTTGTTATGAGCGAAGACGAATTCCCGATTTCTTGGTCTCCGCCAAAGCTGTCCGGGACGGACCTAAATGGGGATGTGCTGTCATGGAGTTTGCTCAAGGCCCCTTCTCATGGTCTAGCAGACGTTAGCGGTCAGGGCGAAACCCCTTCTTCCTTTACTTACAAGCCGAATCTCAACTATTATGGAACCGATAGTTTCGCTGTTCAAGTGAGCGATGGAAATTTGACCGACCAGATCAGGGTCGATGTCACTTTGCTTGAGGTTAGCGACCTCCCCTCATCGTTTGCGTTTCTCCAACCTAGTCCCTTATATGAAAATTCTCCGGTCGGCACTATTGCGGGTACCTTTGATGCAAATGAAGTGATTGGAAATTCCGATTTTTTCTTTTCGTTTTCGCCAGAAGCGAATAGCGAGGATTCCTCCAACGCTCTTTTTCTTATTGAGGCAAACGGAACATTAAAAACTAAAAAACCCTTGGATTTTGAGGTTAATCCTAATCCTTACATCTCGATTCGTATGTCCAATGCCATAGGCGAAAAAATAGACCAAACTTTCTCTGTTTTTTTGTCTGATGTTTTTCTACCGATTGTGAACACTTCGACTCCCTCCTACATTACTTCGAGTTCGGCTACTCTTCACGGCAAGGTTGAGGATTCGGGTGATGACCCCGAGGGGGTTACGGGAAGGGGATTCGTCCTTGGCAGTAAGCCCGACCCTTCACGAGGTGGTATCGGTGTTCTAGAACTGCCTGCTGGCGTAGGCGTAGGCGACTTTGCCCATGCCGCGGAAGGGTTAAGTGCGGGAACCGTTTACTACTTTCGTTCTTATGCCACTAACTCAGAAGGTTCTCGATATGGACCACAGCGTCGTTTTGTTACGGCAAAACGCGAATCAATCGGCTATCTGGTTGATGCTGCGGGCAAAACTTCGGGATGGTTGCACTCCGATTGGTTCGGGGATTTTTATGTTACGGGCAGTGATTGGATTTATCATGCTGATTTCGGTTGGCTTTTCGTCTTTGGCGACAGTTCCGAGAACTTATGGTTATGGCAACAGGATCTGGGGTGGGTTTGGGTATCGGATGTCTCTTTTCCTTACTTTTATTCCAGTAAACTATCCAACTGGTTGCTTTGGAAGCAAACGACAGGAAGTGTTTCGGTCTTCTTCGATTTTTCTCAGTCCAACTGGATTAGTCATCCCCTTGTTGCCTCACCATAGATTTTGCCGAAATGAGCGATGATTTGATTATTAAATGGAAAAACCGAAGCGGAAGTGCTTGCACCCTTTTTTGGGTTGCTGTTTTTAGCTTGGCTTTTTGCTCCTTTGCTCAGGATCCTGAATCCAGTAAGAAATCCTCTGCTGAAGCAAGTGATTCTCAAAAGAAAGACACCGATCAAGCGGATGATGGCGAATCGGGTTCCAGCGATGATGCCAGTTCTGATAATAAAGTTGGTTCTGGCGATAATGAGCAAACTCCCGATTCAGCTAGCTCTGCTCCCGAAAAATCTGCTCAGAATCCTACTGGCGGCGATAGCATTGTACCTGGCGGTCCTCCTCCTTCTGTAGCAGCACCGCCCCCCTCTCTTTCATTTGCGGTTCCGGACGTGTCTGGTAAAGCATTTAATATAAAACGAGATAGTGGGACTCTGGAGGACTTGGGTGAATTGGGTCGAATGGCAGGTCTTTTTCCCAGTTCCGCCCACCCCTCTGGGTTTTCTGAAGAAATATTCAACAGAGACATTTCTCTACTGACAAACCACAACCTCATCGGGACATTTCCAGTTTCTGCTCGTTTCGAACAGAACGAATTGGATGCAAG
>JABHOU010000046.1 GCA_018695085.1 Opitutia bacterium
AGTCGCGAGCGTGTTCTTGTAAGCGCCATACATCAGCACGAGGCTCCTGTCACCGATCTTGATGCTCAGCAAATCCTGAATCTTCGCGGCTTGGCCGGTAGCATATGTGATCTCGCCTTCCACGAGAAAGCGGTTCGTCGCGTTGCCTCCTCCCTTCGAGTCGCCATGGATAAAAAGCAGCGGATCACCCATCTAGGCCTTGGCCAAGCCAAGGTCGAAAAGGTCGCTTCCAACAGGCGTTACGTTTTACCTGACGGAAAAATTTCCTTTGGTCGCGGGAGTTCCAGTGGCCGCAATGTTCTCGCCGCAAAGGCTCCGGAGGGAACCATTGACCCTTGGCTGAAGACGATTTCTTTTTGGGACGGCGATCGACCCATTGCTGCGCTCAGCGGTTACGCTACCCACCCTATGAGCTATTACCGCACGGGTGAGGTGAGTGCAGACTTTCCGGGGATTGCTCGGAACCGCAGGCAAAAGGAAACGCCTGACTGTCTGCAAATTTACTTTAGTGGTGCCGCTGGAAACGTCACTGCCGGCAAGTATAATTCCGGAGAGCGCAAGAACCGAGCCGTGCTCGCGAAACGTCTTCATGTCGCGATGACTCTTGCTTGGAAGAATACGCGACGACAAGCCTTGGAGCAGATCGAATTCCGGAACGCCGAGCTTTTTTTAAAGCCGCGTGGCCATCCGGGTTTTAGAGAAGTGGATTTTGAGAAAAAGCTCACAAAGGGAGTTAACCATTGGCACCAGTGTCTAGCGGCAATGGGCCTCAGTTGGCGTCGACGTTGTGAAAGTGGACAACCTGTCGACGTGCCCGCCATCGACTTCGGCCCTGCCCAACTGTTGTTGCTTCCAGGCGAAAGCTATGTCGAGTATCAGCTGGCGGCGCAAAAAATGCGGCCTGAGTCATTCGTCTTGGTGGCGGGATACGGAGAAGGGGGGACTGGTTACGTTCCCACCGAGAAGCATTGGGAAGAAAAGGATGGAAATCTTGATGACTGGTGTTGGGTTCATCCCGGGGCAGAGAAACTTTTGCTTGAGGCTATCGAAAAAGTCTTAGTGAAAACGCCATGAAAAACTCCTTGGTTCTTTTTCCGGCGATTGTCCTTTCATTCGGTTTTGTTCATGCCGCCGAACCCGAGGCTTCCTCGGAGCAGTTGCCCAGAGTGGCTCCGGTTGAGGCTTGGGATGCGATTCAGACATTCCGTCTCAAGAAAGGTTTCAACATCGAGCTGGCGGCGGCTGAACCCCAAGTCGTCGATCCGGTCTCCATGTCCTTTGATGCCGACGGAAGGCTTTATGTGGTGGAAATGATTGGCTATTCGGAACATCGTGACGACAAGCTGGGGCGCGTTCGGTTGCTCGAGGACACCAATGATGACGGTCGATTCGACAAGGCCACTGTCTTCGTCAAAGGCTTGGCTTGGCCTACTGCCGTCATTTGCTTCGATGGCGGAGTTTTTGTAGTCGTTACTCCTGACATCCTTTACTTTCGTGATACCGACGGCGATGGCGTAGCTGATCAAGATCGCGTCGTTTTCACCGGTTTTGGCAAGGAACGTTCGCGTCTAAACATGCAGGGTTTGCCCAACAGTTTGCGCTGGGGTCTGGACAACCGCATCCATGGAGTGACCTCTTCCAACGGGGCTATCCTCACTCGTCCCGACGACGATAGCTTGAAGCCTCTTCGCCTCAATGGTCGCGACTTCTCCTTCGATCCTCGCAGTCTAGATCTTCGTCCTGAAAGTGGCGGGGGGCAACATGGGGCATCGTTCGATGATTACGGTAGGCGCTTTGTCTCCAGCAATAGCAATCACTTGCAGGCCATAGTTTTTGATTCCCGTTATGCGACAAATTCGAGTTATGCCATGCCTAGCCCTCGATTGGGCGTTGCTGCAGACGGTTCGGCAGCGGAGGTCTTTCGCATCAGTCACGACGAACCATGGCGCATTGTCAGGACGCGTTGGAGGATTGCCTCCAAGGTGCGTGGTCCCGTCGAAGGCGGCGGCAGAGTATCCGGATATTTTACGGCTGCTACGGGAGTTACCATATATCGTGGTGATGCCTACGGTGACAGCTTTCGTGGAAATGCCTTTGTTGCGGACGCCGGCAGCAATCTCGTTCATCGAAAGGTTCTGAATTATGAGGATGGGATTGTTCCCGTCGGCAAAAGACCTGAGGATGAACATGCATCCGAGTTTCTTGCCTCGACCGATAATTGGTTTCGTCCCGTTCAATTGGCCAACGGGCCCGACGGTTGTCTGTACGTCTTGGACATGTACCGCGAAGTGATCGAGCATCCGTGGTCGCTTCCTTCCGGCATCAAGCGACACGTCGACCTCAATAGCGGCAATGACCGGGGGCGCATCTGGCGGATCACTTCCGAGAAGTTCGTTCGCCCCCCTTCGCCTAGTCTGAAAGAAACTAGTTCCGAGAAACTGGTGGCGACTCTTTCGTCGACCAATGCTTGGCGGCGCGAAACCGCCGCCCGGTTGCTTTACGAACGGCAGGAATCGAAGGTGACCCCCGCATTGTCCAAACTCGCTTCGGGTGGGCAATCCCACCTGGGTCGCCTGCACGCCCTTTATGTTCTCGCAGGATTGAACCAACTCAAACCGGAACATCTTGTAACCACTTTGGGAGACGAACACCCGGTCTTGCGGGAGCATGCCTTGAAGTTGGCCGAATCCTTCCTTTCCAACGAGGCCAAGGGAAAGATTCGCTTGTCCGAGGCAGTTCTCTCCTTGGTCCGCGATGAATCTCCGCGTGTCCTCTTTCAGTTAGCCCTCACTCTCGGCTTGGCGGATTTTACCGACGAAGTGCCCGTCCTCCTTGAGGTTCTGTCCACCAGTGGCAACAATTCCTGGATTCGGTTCGCCGTCTTGAATGCCCTTTCCACTCAAGTGAATGAGCTCTTCACCCATTATGCCGA
>JABHOU010000415.1 GCA_018695085.1 Opitutia bacterium
CTTGAGCGAAGTCAGCTTGCCGTCGCTCCCAATCAGGTAAAGGTTTAGTACGGGATCAAGAGGTGAGGATACGGAACGGGCATGTGCCCGGATATTGAACTTTTGACCTTTTTTCGCCTTGAACTTGAAATAGTCATAGTCTTTGTCTTCCGAAATGATTCCGTCGAAGGCAAGTGGCAGTGTCAGTTCGGTGACGGTCGCAAGTTTGTAGCTGTTGTTGGGCTCTTTTTCGCGAACGGAGGGAAAGGGTGATACGCGAATGCGATTGGGACTTGGTGAAGAAAGGTTGCTTTCAAAGTGATAATAGGCGAACTCATCGTCCTTGGAGTCTGATGGTAGGGATATTTGAGTTTTAAATTCTCCCTTGGCATCGCCGAGAAATGTGAATTCTTGCGTTTTTCCGGCTTCGCCGCCTGCAGGAAAAACAACCAGAGGGCGGGGAAAGTTACCAACATGCAAGCGGTAGTTGAAGTTGCTCGAGCCCTTGTAAGAGGAATCGCGAACCTCGACCCGGTAGACTCCGTCCGAGGGTGCTATCAAACTCAAGGTGCTGTCCTGAAGAAGCAATTCACTGTCATCCGAGGTTGCGAGCTCGAAGCGCTTGTCGTCTAGAACGGCGACGTAAGGATCGAAGAGGGCTCCGGACAAACGAATGGCTTCGACCTCCACGCTCAGGCGCTGGCCCTTGGTCGCATTTATTTCGAAGTAGTCGACGTCCTCGTTAATAATTACTCCGTTGACCGTAGTATTGACCGGGATGCCTTGCGCTTGATCGAATGCGGAATTCGGTTCCTCTTCCTTTAAGTTCGGAAATGGACCCACCCAAAAGGTATAAAGGTTGCTCAATCCCTCGTTGGTGCGAACCCTGAGATTGTGTTGTCCAAAAGCAGTTTCCTTGGAAATGGACAAGGAGGCTTTTAGCGAAGTGGATTTTTCCACGACGATATTCGTAGCCTTGATTCCCTCCGAATAAAAAAGCATTTCGGCCGCTTCATCCAGTCTTTGTCCCCGTATCCGTATCTCCTGAACGGAGTCCCGCATTCCTCCACGAGGAAGTAGGGAAGTGATTGTAGGTTCGACCGCTTGCAGAGACAGGGAGAAGGCAAGAGCGAAAAGCAACAAACGAAGGAATGTATTCATAATTGTGCGTGTAACGGTTTGCTCCTCAATATTAGAAAGTTGAGGAAACTCATGCTAGGCTGGGAAACTCCTTGGTGAGGCTTTCTCAGGCGAGAAGATCCTTGATGACCTTCCCTCCGTCCACGATTTCTATGGGCCGGTCGCCGGGTGCCATCAATTCCTTGTCCGCAACAATTCCTATACGGTCGTAAACGGTTGTAGCCAAGTCTTCTACGGACAGAGGATTTTCCTCGGGCGCAGTGGCGAAGGCATCGGAAGATCCGTAAACCTGACCGCGAGCAATCCCACCTCCCGCCAGCACGACGCTGAATACGCGCGGATAATGGTCGCGACCGCTGTCCTTATTGATCTTAGGAGTACGGCCGAATTCGGAGGACATCATGATGAGGGTGCTATCCAACAAGCCTCTTTCTTCCAAATCCGAAACCAAGGTTGCGAAGGCTTGGTCAAGCTCGGGACCTTGCCTGTCGAAACCCGCTTCGATGTTCTGATGCATGTCCCATCCTCCGTAGGTAAGAGAAACAAAGCGTACGCCGGCTTCTACCAAGCGACGGGACAAGAGCATGCGCTGGCCAGCCGTATTTTTACCATAGCGTTCCTTCATCTTGTCCGTTTCCTTTGTCATGTCGAAGGCTTCGCGCGCTTCTTTGGAGCTTATGATTGAGTAGGCGTCGTTGTAAAACTTGTCCATGGCTCCGAGTGCATCGGATTTCTCCATATTGCGGAAGTGACCGTCAACCGTGTCCAGTAGGCTGCGCCGCTTGGAAAAACGGTCATCATTAATACCAGTGGGCAAAGAGAGGTCTTTAACCTTGAAATTATCTGAAGCTGGATCGGATCCCAGACCAAAAGGTCCGTGTGAAGAGCTCAAGTACCCACTACCTGCAAATTCATTTGGCATTTTTGGGATGCAGACATAGGGCGGGAGGTTTTTCCTTGCACCGAATTCGTGGGAAATGACCGATCCGAAACTCGGATAATTCAAGGCAGGGCTAGGACGATACCCCGTGAACATGTTGTGCGTACCACGCTCATGTGCGGCTTCTCCGTGGGTCATCGAACGACAAACGGTGATTTTATCGGCAATTTTAGCCGATTGCTTAAAGTTCTCGCTGAAATGAACTCCCGGAATCTTGGTCTTTATGCTTTTGAATGGACCTCGGTACTCGAGGGGAGCGTAGGGCTTGGGATCCCAAGACTCTTGATGCGCCATCCCGCCAGGGAGATAGATGTGGATCACGTTCTTGGCGGTTCCTTCCTTACTCTCATAGAACTTTTGAGCACCGTGTGCCTTCATGCTCAAAAACTGTGGCAGACTGAGCCCAAGCCCGCCGATAAGGCCAACATGCATGAATTCCCTGCGCGAAAAATGGCTAGGGAGGTCGCCGCATTTACCTTGAATGCCCGATATTGCTGATTTCTTCATGAGTTTTACGGAGAATGTTTCTTAAAGCTACCTAATATAGTAATTATTATTAATAGCTTCGCAAGCCGGTTTTAGCCCATGAAAGTGAAACTTTTTTTTCAGGTAATGGCATCAGCGTGCAAGGTATTGCAAGTAAAAGTGTTTAGAGAGATTGCGAATGAATAATAACAAATAAAAAAGATTGCAATGTCTTGCATTTTGGACAATTTAGTATTTTCAAGCAGTGGCCAAGGGAAAAACAGTAACGATTCGGGTTCCCGAAGAGACCTTTGATGAAATCAGAGAGGTCTGCTCGTCGTTGGGTGAAGCTTACAATTTCAACCAATTCGTAAATCAAAGCCTCGGTGCCATTCTCGAGGTCATCAAGCACGATGGCGAGGAGGTTCCCATTCCGAAATTCGCCATGATGGCACGCTGGCTGAAAGATTACGAACCGTCTGAATTCACTGCTAAGGGTAATGGGAAAGGGGGAACTTTATCATGAGCACCGCAACTTCGGAACCTAAGAAGCGGTTGTTCTTCGGGTCGCGTTCCTTGGGTAGAATGTGGTTTCCGCTCTTGGTGTTTGTCGCTTTCTTGACCGCGTTGCTATCTCACGAGGAGCTAGTTACCAGATTCCTTGGCAACGCCTCGCTCATCGCCCGCAACACTTTTGTTTATGGGGTGCAGATTGGCATGTGGGTGTCGGGGGCTTTTCTGGTGCAGCGTGGAATCACCACTTTTTTCTGGGATGGTTTGATCCCCAACCTGACGGGGCGTCGCGTGCCGAGGTTGCCCAAGGACATTACTGGCATTTTAATCTTCTTTTTCGCTGGAGTGGGTGTTCTTGCGACCGTGTTCGATCGTTCCGTCACAGGTATTTGGGCTACTTCGGGGATCATGAGTGTGGTCATCGGTTTTGCCCTTCGAAACGTCATTCTCGACGTCTTCATAGGTTTGGCCATGCACGTGGAGCGTGCTTTCAGCATTGGAGACTGGGTCATGCTCCACCAAAACAGGGTGGAGACCCACATTATCGGCCAAGTCATCGAGATCAACTGGCGCACCACGCGTTTGCGTACCACCAGCAACAACATGGTCGTCATCCCGAATAGTCGGCTTGGGGAAACGATTCTCACTAACTACATGCAGCCCAAGCCGCATTTCCGTATCGATTTGAATTTCGTCATCGACTACTCCATTCCGCCTAATCGAGCCATTCGTATCCTGATGTCGGGCGTTCGTGCGTTGGCGGATGGTGAGCGCATTATGGAGGATCCCGAACCTGAGGTGCGTCTCGACGAGGCTACCCTCGATGGTCAGCGGTACGAGGTGCGTTTCTTCATCTTGCCCGTCAATATTTCGCCCAACGAATCCCGACACGTCGTAAACAAAAGTATTGTCGAACACCTTTCTCGCGCCGGAATTACGCCCTCCACTTCTAAGGAGGAGGTCTTTCTTTCTCGCAGTGCCGAAAGGCGTCAGTTGAATTTGGAGGATAGCGGAGACCGTCGTAGAATTCTGAATAGGTCGGAACTAATCCGAAACCTTAATGAGGTCGAACAAAGCGTACTATTCAGTTCCATGACGCGTCATGACTTGGAGGCGGGCGAAGTGCTTTATCGTCAGGGTGCATCCGGGGATTCTCTTTATCTCTTGGCCGAGGGATTGCTTTCCTCATTTGTTTCTTTGTCCGGTTTGGATGGAAAGACCAAGGTGGAGCAGATCGAGTCCGGCCGTCATTTCGGAGAAGACTCCCTGCTCACGGGCAAAAGTCGATCTTCCACCCTTACGGCGATCACCGATTGCGTGGTCTTCGAGATTCCCAAGGAACCCGTCATGGAATTGGCTCGTCGAAAAGGTGATTTTCTCGGGATGCTCAACCGCAATGTGGCCCTAAGCGAGGAACGCATTCACAACAGCAGGGCCGCTGCCTCGAAACGCAAAAAGGCCGCTCCGCGGAAGAAAAAATCCGCTGGTGTAACCAAGGCCATCCAAACCTTTTTTACCGATCTTTTCCCCACCAACGAACCCGAGCCGCCTCCTACAACCAACCAAACGCCACAGGAAACCGGATGAATCGAAAAAGTCTCAATCAACGCTCAGTCGCCTTAACCGTAATCACTCTGGCTCTTTCGACGTTCGGCAGCGCTTTTGCCCAAAAAGCCACAGACGACGATCCGATCGATATGGAGTCACGACGTTTGCGTCTAAGCTACGTCGATCCCACCCGTTGTACTCAACTTCTCAAGCTCTTCGGTGTCACCGTCGGATCTCCCACATCCGCTGTGGACCCAAAGAAGTTGCCTGTCGTGGTGGCCCTTCCGGAGACTAAGTTTCACGAGGTCGTGCCCGCTCAGTCCGGAAACTTCCCGAGAACCGAGACTGATCCGCTGAACGAACTCATGGTCTTTTACGATTCTTCCGAACCGTCACAGTTCGGTCGCGTCGTCCGCCTCGTTCGCGAGAAGATCGATATGCCCGCACGCAAGATCATGATCGAGGCCATGGTGCTCGAAATTTCTTCACAGGCTCTCAAGGATCTCGGAGTCCAGTGGGACGTTACCAAGAACGTGGGTAGTGGCAATTTCATTGGTCGTCATCTCGACAACGATAACTTGAAAATAGGCCAAATCGTACCTTCGGGAGTCGGTGTTCCGCAGCTCGATTTCAGCGTGACCAAAGCTTTTCGAGAGTTCAACGTTCGGTTACAGGCCCTCGTCAAGGAAGGCACTGCCGAGGTTCTTTCCCGGCCTAGCGTGCTCACTCTCGACAACCGCATGGCCTACATAAACGTCTCGGAGAAAATCCCCATAGCCAACACGAAGTTCGTCAAGGATTACGTGAGCGCCGTTGATTTTCGCGATGTCACGGCGGGCATCGAGCTCGCCGTCAGGCCCCGCATAAACGAGGATGGAACCGAGGTGTCTCTCCAGATAAACGCTTCCGTCTCCGCTCGCGTCCCGGGCAAGGATCAGCAAGTCATGGGAAAAGACAACGTCGTCCTCGCCACTGCTCCTACGCTCTCCATTCGTGAGGTCAAGACCTACGCCAGAATCGCCAACGACACCCCATTCATAATCGGCGGCCTCATCGCCAAGGATTCCGAGGAAACTGTGAACAGCGTACCTGTACTCGGTAAAATTCCCGTCTTTGGAGCCCTTTTTCGGAGCAAGTCCAAGACGGGTCTTAAGCGCGAGGTAATCATCGTAATCACGCCTTCGGTGCTTCCTGAAGAAAACGTCGTCAACAAGAGTATGCCCAAGGACGAGGACCTTTTCGACAGTTTCGACCATCGTCTCTTTCGGGATGCCTACCGCATTCGCGACGAGGACACCTTCGATCTGCGATACCTCACTCAAAATCGAGGTCTCCTCAAACTTCAGTCCATCGCCGATCGCATCGTCACCGACGATGTTCGCCTCGCCAAGGCCTATCCCTACAACCGATTCGCCGATCGCGCCGTTCCCGGCGAGGACGCCCTTGTTCGACGCCAAATATACGAGGTTCTCAAGCATCGAGAAGCCGCTAAGAAGCTCGATACTCGAAAATTGATTTTCTTTCGCAATGACGAAGACCTCGGCTCCGGATTTCGCGTTCGATTTCTCCACGAACATCTCGAAGACATCGCTCCCTTCGTTCTCTCCGGCAAAGAATCGGGCAGGGCTTTTGCCCTCCGCTACCAGCTGCGCCGTGACAGCGCTTCCGCTGGTGAGCTTTTGGAGGAACCCGTGCCTGAGATGGCCATGGTGGACTGCCCCGACAAGGCTACTTGGCGACGCCTCCTATGGGAGCTCAATCAGCCGGGACCCAAGGGCGAAATCCGCAGAGTAATCATCCTCCGGAACCGCGATGACCTCGAACGTCTCAAGTACGCCATCCTCATGAAGAAGACCATCGAACTAAACACCGAGGACAATATCCTCAAGCTCAAGAGCTTCACTCGCGGACGTCTTCTTCGCATGGCCACCGTTCGGGAGGACGACGTAGAGCTCATCGATGCCGAAGTCGCCGCCTGTTTTTTCCATTCAGAGCAATACTACGCAGCGCTTCAGTCGGCCCTGCGTCGGGATTACGCCGCCTTCAACACGGCCCTGCTCGGCACCCAATACGAAAAACTTCTCCAAGCCGGACAATGATTGGTTAGAAAAGCCGAAAGCGTTTTCAGTCGAACCGTTTCCGCCCCATCTCTCTTTCACCTTGTCCTCGCGAGGAGCGCAGCGACTCGGCAATCCAGCGGTCGCGTAGGCAACCTACCGCATCGCCCGGCATCCCACTTAACGTCCCCGACTGGATTGCCACGTCAGTTCTCTTCGAGCCCTTGCTCGCAATGACAAAAAGTGAGAAGACCCGATTGCCACCCCCTGCCGGGTTCGCACGCATGAAACCTTCCGATCCGAACCAAATTCATTCCCTCCCAGGCTCAAGCGTTCGCTGTCTCAAAAGGTTGAAAAAAGTGATTTAAATCGGCCTTCGGACAAAAAAGGTTGCGAGTATGGGTCTTGTTCCTCGATATGTAATAAGTTACGAAAATGGAGGGGAAAACGCATAGTTTGGCGGCATGGAACCGGCCCGCCTCGGAGGTGGTGGCGGATTGGCTCTGCGAGGGCTGGGAGGGCAAGGGCCCGCTCGATCTCGGAGACCTTCTGATTCTGGGCCAGACGAAGGGCGCCGGACGTCGGTTGAAGCTGGCCTTGGCTCGCCGGGCAGCTGAACGGGGGCAGGGTATGTTGCCGCCTCGTTTCGTGACTCCGGCCTTTCTCTTTCGAGCTATTCCGGGCGATATTCCCGTAGCTTCCGACTTGGCTTGCATGCTCCATTGGTCCGAGGTGTTGGCGGGAATAGACGCCGAAGATTACTTGGCCTTGTTTCCGAAGACTCCCGATAATTCCGACGCCTCTTGGGGACGCGCCGTGGGGAAGGCTTTGCACGGTTTGCGCAAGTCGCTTTCGGAGGGTGACTTCGATTGCGGTTCGGTGGCAAGCGGGGGTTTCGCTCGGCAGTGGGGGGAAGACGATCGTTGGCAGGATTTGGCTAGGCTAGAAGGGCTTTATCGAGAGTCCTTGAGTGCGGTCGGCCTGCGTGATCCTCTCGACGCCAACCGGGAGGCCGCCAAGAATCCCGAGTTGCCACCTGAGGTGAAGAGAGTGTTGTTGCCCGGTGTTCCCGGTTTTCCCGAACTGGGGAGAATCGCGTTGGAGAAGGTGCTCGCCATGGGGGTGCCGGTGGAGGTGCTTTCCTTCGGCCCCGAGGGCGAGGCGGCCGAAGATCTTTTCGATGAGTGGGGCAGGCCCTTGCGATCGTCTTGGGAGAAGCGTCCCGGACCCGTTGCGGACGAGCGCTTGCATCTTCTGCGGGACGAGCGAGCCCAAGCCAAAGCGGTTATGGAGGTCCTGAAGCCTTATGGGAACGAGCACGCCGGGCGGGTGTCGCTGGGGGTAATGGATGCGGAGGCCAAGCCCTATCTGCTAAGAGAGGCGGAGGAGAGTGAGCTTTCTTTTTCCTTGTCCGATCCCGAGGGGGGGTCCGCAACCGGTTCTCCCTTTTACGCCCTGCTTGCCGCCTTGGCCGGCTTGGTGGGCGATTCCACTTTTCGGCAGGCCGTCTTGGTGTTGCGGTTTCCCGATACGCGCAGCTGGCTGGAAAGCGAGGGCGTGGGTATGGATGCCCGGGAATTGCTTTGCGGCTTGGATGCCCTTGGCAGCAAGCGAATACCGGTAACCTTGGCGGATGCGGTGAATCTGGCGAAGGATGAGTTGCGCGAGGTGTTGGAGAGGCTTTCCGAATTGGCGAAAAAGTTGAAGGGCCCGAACTTTGCCGAAACGCTACGCGACTTTTTATTGGGAGCCACGTCGGGGCGTGAGTTTAGCCAAGACAATCTTGCGGATGCTTCCTACGTGTCCCTCTCTAAGCCGTTTATGGAAGGCTTGGACGAGCTGGAATCCTTGGGCGAACGTACGGGTGCCGAGACTTTTCCAATCCTTCTGGACTTGTTGCGAGGGGAGCGGATTTCCCGGGATGCGGCACCCGGTTCCTTGCCCATGCAGGGCTGGCTCGAATTGCCTTGGGAGGATGCTCCCCGGTTGCTCTTGGTGGGGTTCAACGAGGGTTGCGTGCCCGAGGCAGTGCCCGGCGACACCTTTCTGCCCGAGAACTTGCGAAGGGAGCTTGGACTGTGGACGAGCGACGTGCGTTTCGCTCGAGACGCCTACTTGCTGCAGTGGATCGTGGCCTCGAGGGAGGGTGGTGGACGAGTGGATTTCCTACTCGGCAAATGGCGCTCAGGCGGCGATCCGCTGAAACCTTCGCGCTTGCTTTTTCTCTGCGACGAAAGCGAGGAGGATGCCTTGCCTGCCCGGGTGAAAAAACTATTCGCCGAACCCGCCAACGAGGAGGAAAATCCCGCTTGGCGCTTCGCCTGGAAGTTGGACCCGGGACCCGTGGTCCGTCCTGAAAAAATTTCGGTTACGGCCTTTTCGAGCTTTCTGGATTGCTCGTACCGTTTCCATCTCAAACGGTTTCTGGAGATGGACTCGATCGACCCTCTGAAGAGCGAGGGCGATAGCATGGATTTTGGTTCGCTGGTGCACGATGTGCTGGAGGTTTTCGGCCGCGACGAGGAGGTGAGGAAATCCGACGACGCCGAACTTATTCGGAGTTTCCTCAAAGACGCCTTGGACAAGGTGTTCGCCA
>JABHOU010000045.1 GCA_018695085.1 Opitutia bacterium
AGGCAAATCAATTGGTCGGACTTACTCCCGGGTTTCACCTTGCCGGGCCACTTGACGATGAAAGGGATGCGGTGTCCGCCATCCCAAAGGTCGGCCTTCGATCCACGCAGGTGAGCGCTCACTTTGTGCCCCTGCTGGGCCAGGTTTCCAATTCCGGCTGCCTTGGAGCATCCATTGTCGCTTGAAAAAATGAAGATCGTGTTCTCGACCTGGCCTATGCGTTTGAGAGCCTTCTTGATCTCCCCTACGACGTTGTCTGTCTCCATCACGAAATCACCGTACTTGCCGAGCCCGCTCTTCCCCTTCCACTTGGGGGTTGGCAAAATAGGGGTGTGAGGAGAGCCAAGTGGAACATAGAGAAAGAATGGCTCCTTTTTTCCCTTGCGCGAATCCACGTACTTGACCGACTCGCGGGTTAGGCGAGGCAACATGTTGATCGGCGGGTCATGGGCGACGACCTGGTCGTCCTCGATCACTGCCTCCATGTTGCGGGCGTGATGAAATCCGCGAAAATGGTCGAAGCCTCTGTGAAGCGGACCGTCGGGAATCTTCGCGCCCACTGGTGGGCTCTTGAATTTCTTTTTGGAATACTCGTCCCCGCTCTTCGGGTTTAGGTATTTGAAGTCGAGGTGCCACTTGCCGATGATCGCCGTGTGGTAACCCTGTTGCTTGAGAAAACTTGCGACCGTAGGGCGATCCTTGGAGATTAGGCATGGAGCGAAGCCTTGCACCACCCCTTGCTGTAGGCGGGTGCGCCAACTGTAGCGCCCCGTAAGCAAACCGTAACGCGTGGGAGTGCAGACGGAGGACCCTGAGTGGGCATCAGTGAAGACCATTCCCTCCTTGGCCAGGAGATCGACGTTGGGAGTCGGAATCTTCGAGGTGTTTGGTGAGAGGCAATGAATGTCTCCGTAGCCTAAGTCATCGCAAAGAACGAAAACTACGTTTGGCTTCCCTGTTAGAGGAAAGCGAAGAAAAAAGAACACGACAAGGCAGGCAATGAGTCTTTGCATGAATATGCGTTATCCTTAGGCGGGAACGCGAACAAGAAGAATCCGTCGAAAAGTAGATGGACTTGATGCGGATTTTGAGAACTCTAGTTTTCGCGAAGGAGATAGACGGGCTTCATGTTCAAGGTCTTCTTGGCCGCGAATTCGGCGGTGATGATGGACAGGGTAACTACTGCAAGGGTTATGAAAATAGGCAAACCCAAGTGAAAGCTCCAGACTCGGTCGAAGATGATTTCCGCGAAGACAAAGCTGACCAGAGCGCTGAGGGATGCTCCGACAAGAGAAGCGAAGAGTCCCAGTATCCCGAACTCCAGCCGTACTTGGTTGCGCAAGTCGGAAAAAGAGGCTCCCAGTACCTTTTGCAGGTTTAGCTCCCATCTGAGCTTATGGGCTTTTTCTCTGGATATGGAGAACAGTATCGTCAAACCCGCCAGTATTGAAAGGACTGCCATGAGCTGAAGAGCCCAGGTCATCTGGCGTACGATCGAAAGAATGGTTCTGCCGGTTCTCTCGACGTCGAGTATGGAAATTGTCGGGAATGCTCCAACCAGCGAATCTTGAATGTCTTTCTTCTCCTCCTCGTTCAGGTTGTTCAAGGTGCCGATAAAAGTCTTTGGGGCATCTTCGAGAACCCCAGTCTGCATCTGTACGAAGAAGTTCGGCTGGAAACTGGTCCACCTTACCCTGCGGACGTTTACGACCTCCGCTCGGATGGGAACTCCTGCAACTTCGATTTCCAGTTGATCGCCCAGATCCAGATCGTGAGACTCGGCGTACTTTTGCTCGACCGATATTTCCACAGGTTTTCCGGGCAGGCGTCCATCGCTCGGTGCAACCATTCTTCCGCGCAGGATTTCTTCGCTATCCAAGAGATGGTCACGGTAGCTAAGGTTGAAGCCTCGGTTTCGGAAATTATTCCTTCGCCCATCGTCGGAGTTTGCCGGTTCATTGCTCTTGTCGGCCAATCTCTCGAATTTCTCCCCCTTGACTTTAAGCAATTTCCCTCGGACCCAAGGGGTTAGGTTACGCAATGGTTTGCCCATGGAGTCGAGAAGCGCAAGAAGTGGGTCCACTTGGCTTTCCTGTATGTCGAACAAGAATAGCTCCGGTAGTTCGCCTTCCGGTTGATCCATTCCGATTTCCTTCTCCAGACTGTATTGAAATTGAGGAATCAAGCTCAGGAGTAGTACACCGAGCCCAAGGGCGATGAAGCCGGTGGTCGAGCTGCTTGTGTTTCTGGAGAGCGAGCGCGCCGCCAATCGCAGGGGGAGTCTCGATTTGGCAAACGTCCGGTCGATTGCCTTCAGTCCGATTATACCGAGTAGGAAGAGCACGCCTCCTGAAATAACCAAGGCGAAGAAAAAAAGGTTGGCCAGTTTCCAGGAATCAGATTGCAGTACGGTCAAGCCCCAGAAGGCAGCAAGGGCGGGAAGGAAGTAAATGAAAGCGTTGCCTATGGCTTTTGAGCCGGGCTGAGCCGCTTCCTGAAAAAGCCCCACGGGGTTCAACGTAGAAAGTTTTCTAAGGCCTGGAAGAGCTACGAGCCAGCCTGCGAAGACAGCTACGAGGAATGCCAAGGCCATGCTTTTCCATCCGATGAAAACCTCAACCTCGCCGGGAGCGATTCCCTCGATTGCCGTGGACAGCGCGGGAAGGCATAGGAAGGTTGCAAGTAGGGCGGGTAGGGCGGCTATTCCGCCGAGCATACCAAGTTGGACGAGGTAGCTCAGGATTGCCGTTTTGCGACTCGCTCCAAGGCTGACGAGTATGGCTAAATCTATCGTTCTTTTCGTAAGGAAGGAATGGAAGAGATAACCGCTTCCAAGGGTGGCGAGAAACAACGCGACCAAGGAGACTAGACTCAGGAAATCCGATAGATACCGAAGCAAGCGACCCGCCCTGTGCCCGGCTCGCTGGTGCGTGTAGACTCGTACCTCGGGGGAGGTCAAAGCCCCGATCAAGGCCTCTTCCACCTTGGCGGAGTCGCTTCCCTCGGGAAGGCGAATAAGGTGGTTCCGGAAAGCGGTGTTTCCGTTCAGAAGCAAGTTGGTGTCCTTTAGGAAGGTTTTGGCGATAAAGACCTTGGGAGCCAGTTCGGCAGGCTGGAACTGTAGTCCGCTCTCTTGCAGCACGAAGTCGGAAACCTTGAATCGGGCTTCCCCGACCCGAATTTCCTCACCGATCTCGGCCTCTAGCTGGCTTTCCAGTTCGGGGTAGATCCAGGCATGCTTTTGATTATGGATGAGTTTTACATCGGTCCCCTTGAGCTTCCCTTTCAGTTTCAGATCGAAGGAACCGTAAAAGGGGAAGCCAGGTTCCATGGCTATGATCTTGACCAAGCGACTTTTACCTCCTGGGCCGGCGGCCATGGAGAAAAAATCGAGTACCTCGATTTTCTCGGAACCTTCCGGCAGCAAGGTCTTGATTGCATCCACTTCCTCCTGCGTAAGATCTCTTCTTGCTCGGACCGCCAAATCGGCTCCAAGCAGAAGCTTGGATTCCTCGCTGACCTTTCGTTCTAGTGATCCCTTGAATGAATCTACGGTTAGGAATCCCACCAGACCCAGAGCAAGGTTAAGGGCATAAAAAAGGCAGAAGGGGCGATTGTTCCGGATCTCCCGCCAAGCGTTTCTTAGCACGAATGACATGAACTCAGTCGGAGTTGTTCTCGGGGTAGATATTCAGGCGACCGTCGCGAAGAACGAGGGTGCGGTTGCAAAATTGAGCCAACTCCCGGTTGTGCGTAACGAGAATTAGGCTTTGCTCTTTCTCCCTGCACAAGCGGAAAAGCAAGTCCATGA
>JABHOU010000381.1 GCA_018695085.1 Opitutia bacterium
GGATCCTGCCAGATCAGCCAAGAGAAGAATACCAATATTAGGGCAACGAGGTAAAGTGCCATGCATGTTACAAAAGGCTGGGTTGCATTAAAGTTTTGTTCGGGAGAAAGGTTCTTAAAGTCGTGCCACTGCAAGGGCGCGACTTTTGCGAAATCGTCCGAAAGCTTTTTTACTATGCCGTTGAACTTGGCGTGGTCGCCTTCTTGGAATGTTTTCGAGAGGTCGGCATAAGACTTCACCATTGGATTGATCTTACCAACGTTTTCGGGGTCACCTTTGGCGGATTGTCCTCTGGTCTCAAGTAGAGAATCTGGTAGAGAAATCCAGTCGATGTCGTGAAGGGTTACGTTTTCCGTGGTTGCCGAGGGAAGACCGAAGAGAACCTGCCAGATACAAGACAAACCGGCAAATATGCAAACGGCAGTAAAACCAGCTAAACCAAGCGATCTCTTCTTTTCTAAACGACGGAAGACCCCGTACGCTATCAAAGCGAAAGTCAGATAGAAACAGAGGTCGATAAGCCACTCACGACCGTCGTGAATGTTTGTAAGCGTGGCTGAATTGTCCTCCTTTACCGACTTGATGAGTTTTTCCCGCAACTGGTTTTCGCGCCAGATTCCACGAAGGGTGGAGTAGGACCCGATTTTCACTTGGTCTTGAGCGCTTAGGAACTCCGTAAGCTTCCCTGTGGACGCACGCAGCTTGTTGCTACCGTTTTCGATACTTACCTTTCCCTCGAAACTCTCGGGTGGGACAATGCCCAATGGGGCAAATCGAGCTTGGCCTTGAAGAAATGCTTCGGATGCCTGAAAATCTTGAATTTGCTTAAGAGCTCCCGGTTTGTCTCGCAGGGCTTCGATTGCCATGCTTTCGTTTTCCAAGGCACCCAGTTTGAGCAATTCTCTACGCAGGTCGAGAACCGCGAGATCATTGGAGTAAGAAGGACCAAAGAGTTCTGCTCTGGCTTGGGGGTAAAGAGCATTCTTCAGTTGGTCGTACAAAGTTACGGATTCGTAGAGTTGTCCCAAGTTGCGTTGATAGGGTGTGTACTTCTTAGGGTCGGGCCCCGGGTCTAATTTGTTGTTTTGGTTGAGGTCTTCTCCCTCATCGAGTTTGTTGTTCCGATTTAAGTCTTCGCCTAATTTTATGGAGCGGGTGGCCCGCTCTACCTCACCTACCTTTGCCAGCAAGTCGTCATGCTTTTTTTGCGTTTCTTCGTATAGGGGCACGAGCCTTTCGCGCATTTTATTCCGATCCTGTTCGGTGGCTTCAGGATTGTTTGCCACGAAGTCATTAACTTCTTGGAGGATTCCATCCATTTCGCCTCTTAGATTCTGGATCTTTTCGGCATGGAAGAGATCGTTAAAAGAAAAATATTTCTCCTTTCCGGGTTCAAAGCCGAATAGTCCCAGCACTTCCGGATGATCGATGCGAAAAACCTTGTATTTGTCCGCTTCATTTGGGCGGAGAGTCAGTTCCGCGAACCATTCGATTGCGGGAAGGTATCGAGGAGACTTTTTGCCATAGAACATTTTCTCGAAATAACCAACGTCGGGACCATCTGGAACGGTTTGCTTGCCCCGCATTATCAACAGAGCATTACGGGCTACGGTATCGAGAGGTTTAACTCGTCCTTTCTCTTGAGCAGGCAAGCTGCCAAATGTTTCCAAGTCGAAGTTCCCTTCGTGCCTGGGCGGTCGCAACTTGCTTAACGAGTACAGGGCAAAAATTGCTACCAATACGATGGGTGTCCACTTTGCCATCTTAGCACTGAAAGACGGTCTCTCAATCTCGGTCGAATCAGGAGCAGAATTCATGCAATGCCTACTTTCTTTCTTCTCTTTGCAAATCCTAATAGGTGATAGGCGAATTGGACCGCTAAACCAAGACCCACCAACGTTACGCCAATGTATGGTAATATACTGCTTGGATTACTTACGACTTGGAGCCTAGTCTGAGTTTCCGTAGTGGAATCGAATCCGGCCTGAAAGAAGGTGTTCCCCTCGAGGCTTAAAGGGTGATTCATATATATGCGAGTCTTTCGAACAGGTTTTCCTGGAATCCGAATGTTTACGTCGCTAGAAAAGTCCTTGGGTCTATCCGTGCCGGGATAACGAAGGAAACGGAAATCTAGTAATTCCATGTCGAAATCATAATAGTATCGTTTTCGCCTAATTTCCAAACGGTAGCTTTTTTCGCGGTGTATGAATCGTTGAGGTTGATAACCGGCAGCATCAAAGAAGGATGAAGCAAGCCATTCGCCGATTGTTTCGTTGGCGTCTTCGGTTGTCCTCAATTGCACAACCGCCGTTCGGAAATTCATCTCATCTGCCCGAAAGGTTTCAGGTTGCTCGATGGGGGAGATTTGGACTTTCCTTCCATTGGCGTTTCTAAGAGTGAAACTTTGGTCACCTTCTTTCGGGGTGTTAAAGTCAGCGTTCTTGTAAAACTTTTTGACCTTGAGAACAAATGGAAACCTCGAGTCGAGGTCTTTCAAATTTATTCCTTGCAAGGCCTTTGGATCACCTTTGAACCAGTTTCCCAAGATCCCACCATTATCGGGCTTCGAATCCAATAGATTTATAGGCAAGCTGAGCAATTCGTCCGTTTCTTCTCCGGATTCATCGATCAAAACGAACTCATCTTCATGAAAGTCTTTCGAAAAGTTTGTGGACTCACCCTCGTTGATAATCATGATGCTCTCTTTCTCAGTGAGATCGGTTACCAACTCGCTTATCAGCATCAAGGCAAGTCCGCTATGGGTAATCCAAATACCTGCGTGCTTGAATTTCAACTGATAGCGGAAGGCTGCCGAAGTCATTAAGTTTATCAGCAATAAACCTCCCAATAGGTACCCCCCTGGCAGAGGTACTGGAAAGCCTCTCAGTGCAAAGGGCATTTGACCTTTGAGTTCGATGACTGCCAAATTGAGTTCGTTGTTCGGTTCGGCTTTGGTTTTGTCTTCGTTATTCTTAGATTCATTTTCCTTATCTATCGCCGAATCTGGAAGTACGGCTCCATAACCATTCTTGTAGGCTTCGGTGGATAGAGCGGTCTTTATTTCTTGGAGACTATGAAAGCGCAAACTAGGATCTGGCTCCAAGGAACCCATAGTATCTTCGAAAACGGATTTTATTTGGGAATGAAAGGTGTTGTCGATGAACCCGAGAAATCGAAATTTTTCCAGTTCCTTGTCGTCTATGGCTATCCGTTTGTGTTTCTTTGCAATCTCGTTTTCGGGGTGAGTAACTAGCACCATTTTGGTTCCCAAGGGCCACTCTTCCGGATATTTCCATGTCACAAAGAAAGACTCAAAATAGTCCTTTTGAGCCTTGTTTATACCGATGTTTACTTGATCGAGAGTACCGAAGAATACCAAAGCTAGCGAAAAGGAAAGCAAGGTCACCGTAAGACGCAAAGAGGTGAAAACGCTCACTACTGGATTCTTCCGCCAGCGTTTGCGCCAAATTTGTTTTGTCGGACTCACTATTACTTATTCCTCCTCGCTACTTTCGAAACGAACCGACTGGAGGAGTGAATCGAAATTCTCCTGTTCTTTTTCTGCGAGTCTCGCATCTCCCATCATTTTGAAGAACCACGACCGCCCATCAATTTTTAGAATTGCTGAAACAAGGGCTTGTTCTTTATTCGACGCTTTTACTAAAGTTGCGGGTTTGTCTGCTACGGTTATTTCGCTGACGTAATTCGAGAGCCCTTCTCCGGTTGTTGCGCTCATGCCGATCTGGCCGATCCAACGATTTACGTTCGACAGGAGCCCGCCACCCTCTCCGAGCAAGTTGCTGATCGATATGTCCAAGGCGGAACCATTCTCATCTTCTACGGCAAAGCTCCCTACCCGCATCGCTGATTCCTTTCCAGGTTTCCATCCCGAGGGAACTTCCCACACGGGCTGAGCCATCTCTAAACTTCCATTGGACAGAGAGCTTTTCTTTTCCTTGGGGATTGAGTAGCTACTTACTTGGGAGGAATCGGAGCAGGAAGCGACCCACAAGAGAATCGTCCCCAAACAGACTGGCCAACACATAAGAAATTTTTTTACTGGCATAATGATTAATATCCTATCGCTAGGTTTTCGAGACTCAATCCGTCGACGAAGAATTTAAGCTCCACACTTGAAGAGTGTGACGTCGCCATCGACAAATTCGTACTCTTTTCCCTCCAAGCGCCATTTGCCGCTCTCGCGGGCCGATTGCATGGAACCTGCGGCGATCAGGTCGTCGTAAGAAATTACGTCGGCCTTGATGAATGTCCTCTCGAAATCAGTGTGTATGACTCCAGCGCATTGCGGAGCCTTCATCCCTTTCTTAAATGTCCATGCTCGAGCTTCCTTTTCTCCTGCGGTTAGAAAAGAGGCCAATCCAAGCAAGTCATAAGTTGCTTGGATGAGTCCGGCGACGCCCGAATCGCTAACACCCATCGATTCCAGATATTCAGTTATTTCACTATCTTCCAGTTCTGAAAGTTCCTCTTCCATTTTAGCAGAAATGACGCACGAACCCGCATCTTGTTGGCTGGCGGCCCATCCGCGAAGTTTGGATGAGTTTGGGTTGCCGCTCGGATCAGCTACTTCCTCCTCCTTAACGTTACAAGCATATAGCATGGGCTTTGCCGTGAGCAGGCAAAAAGACTTAAGCCTCGCCACCTCGTCGTCATCCATGGGCAGGAGGTTTGCCGGTTTCCCTTCGTCCAAATGTGGGGCGAGGCGTTCGAGAAGGGCAACGCTTAGAGCGGCGTCCTTGTCTTGTCCGCGAGCTTTTTTAATTGTTTTCTGATGCTGACTTTCCACTGACTCCGCATCAGCAAGCACAAGTTCCGTCATTATGACCTCGGCATCCCGGAGGGGGTCGACTCCACCCATGTTGTGGATCACGTCTTCGTCCTCAAAGCAGCGTACGACATGCACGATGGCATCCACTTCACGAACATTTGCGAGAAATTTGTTCCCCAGACCTTCTCCCTTGCTGGCGCCCTCAACTAGACCCGCAATGTCAACCATCTCAATCGCTGCAGGAATAATTGTATCAGTGCCAACGATTTCGGCCAATGGAGCCAGCCGTTCGTCAGGCACTTGGACCACCCCTACGTTCGGGTCGATCGTGCAAAACGGATAATTCGCCGCCTCCGCTTTGCGACTCTTGGTCAAAGCGTTAAAAAGGGTACTTTTGCCGACGTTGGGCAAACCTACTATTCCAGCTCGTAGCATAATTAGCGAAAAGGATAAATTATGCCCGAGACTTCCTGTTCGGTCAAGAATGCAAGACGTGAATCGCAACCTTTCGCGTTGACTGTATCCGAATAGTTTTTAGTTTAGTCAATTTACTTTGTGGCGGTAGTAGCTCAGTTGGTTA
>JABHOU010000547.1 GCA_018695085.1 Opitutia bacterium
CTGGACAAATTTCTCGGGCGACCTGAATTCGATCCTCACGGCGATCCCATACCTACAAAGAACGGAAAATTTGCAGAACGGCGAATCCGCAACTTGTTGGAGTGCCAAAGCAAACAAACCCGCACAATCAAACTTTTGACTGACCAGAGCACCGATTTTCTGAACTTCGCAAGAAGGAAGGGATTAGTCCCCGGAACCTCGGTCGAAGTTACCAACCGCGATTTAATTTCTGATGCGGTAGAATTGCGAGTTGGTAAGAAAAAGTCTTTTACTCTCGGCTCGAAAGCAGCCAAAAAGATTTTAGTTTCAAGCTAGTTTTGGATAATTGGCATAGCCTCCGCAGTTCGTTAAAAAGCAGTTTTTGAAGCATGAAGTATTAAGTAAAAGAGAAAAAAAGTCTTTGCAGGGCATTTGTTTTCCCTCAAGATGATTCTCCCTTTTTTTCGACCTCATTAAACATCTCCAAACAACCCGAATTATGGCGAGACCAGTAACTTTATTCACAGGCCAATGGGCCGACCTTTCACTTCCCGACTTAGCCGCAAAGGCAGCTGAAATGGGTTACGACGGTTTGGAACTTGCCTGCTGGGGCGACCACTTCGACGTGGACAAGGCGGCAGTCTCCAAGAAGTACTGCAACGAGAGGTGGGAAATCCTGAGCGACCATGGGCTGACCAGTTTCGCCATTTCCAGTCACCTTGTCGGGCAAGCCATTTGCGACCTAATCGACGATCGTCACAAAGCTATTTTGCCTGAAGACGTATGGGGCGAAGGTGATCCCGAGAAGGTTCGTCGTCGGGCAGCAAGAAAGATGGCCAAAACCGCCAAGGCCTGCCGGAATTTCATCAATTGCAAACCTGGGCACGGCAAAAAGGATGATTTCCCCGCGGTGGTGAACGGCTTTACGGGGTCCAGCATATGGCACTCAATCTATGCGTTTCCGCCAACCGACCAAGCTTATTGGGAAAAGGGCTATGAAGATTTCGCCAAACGCTTCGGCCCCATCATGGAGGAGTTCGAAAAGCATAACGTAAACTTCGGGTTGGAAGTCCACCCGACTGAAATAGCCTTTGACATCGCTAGTGCCGAACGAGCGATAAAGGCCCTTAAGAACCACAAGCGTTTCGGCTTCAACTACGATCCTTCCCACCTCGGGTATCAAGGAGTAGACTATGTCAAATTCATCCGAGACTTCGCTGACCGGATCTATCACGTCCACATGAAGGATGCTTGGTGGGGTCATGGAGATGGTTCCGTTGGGGTATTCGGGGGCCACACAACATTCGCCGACCCTCGGCGCTTTTGGGACTTTCGGTCGGTCGGTCGAGGCGACGTCGACTTCGAAGAGATTATCGTAGCCCTCAACGACGTCGGCTATAAGGGTCCGCTTTCGGTCGAATGGGAAGACAGTAGAATGGATCGCTTTCATGGGGCCGAGGAATCATGCGATTTCGTTAAGGAGCTTGCTTTCAAACCCAATGAAATGGCATTCGACTCAGCATTCGACAAAGACAACCAGTAACGATGTCCGATCAAGACATATAATTAGTCTGCCGAAAAAATAATAATATGAAACGTAAACTACGCATGGGAATGGTCGGTGGAGGTCGCGGAGCCTTCATTGGAGGTGTTCACCGAGCAGCTGCAAACTTGGACGGACAATTCGAACTTGTTGCTGGGGCGTTCTCCTCGGACCCAAAAAAATCAAAGCTCTCCGGCAAGGACTTCTACGTCGATCCAAAGAGAACTTACTCAAGCTATCAAGAGATGGCCGAAAAGGAAGCCGCCTTGCCTGAAAACGAGCGTATCGACTTCGTGACCATCGTGGTACAGAACTACTTGCACTTCGAAGTAGCCAAAACCTTCCTCGAGGCTGGCTTCAACGTGATATGCGACAAGCCCGTAACCTACGACCTCGAGCAAGCGCGTGAGCTTCGCAAGATCATCAAAAAGTCGAAAAAGGTCTTTGCACTTACTCACAACTATACCGGCTACCCAATGGTTAAGTTGGCCCGTGACATGGTCAACAAGGGGGAGCTCGGCGAAATCATAAAAATTGTATGCGAATACCCACAAGGATATGCGATCACCGCGCTGACGGGTGAGGACAAGGCGATCGCCAACTGGAGAGCCGACCCAAAAGTGGCGGGCATTTCCAATTGCATGGGAGATATCGGCACGCATGCCGAAAACCTAGTCCACTACGTAACGGGCTTGGAAATAGACAAGCTCTGTGCCGACCTGTCCGTGAACATTCCAGGTCGCACCCTTGACGACGATGGAAACGTACTCGTCCGCTTCAAAGGTGGCGCCAGGGGAATAATATATGCGTCACAAGTATCCAACGGCGACGAGAACGACCTAAACATTAGAGTGTACGGAACCAAAAAGTCTCTTGAATGGCATCAGGAAGATCCAAACGAACTTTTAGTCAAAGATGCCCGAATACCTCGCACGATCTATAGGAGAGGCAACGATTACATAACTGGAGCCGCTGCCGCAAACACGCGCATTCCATTTGGTCACCCCGAAGGCTTCATCGAGGCTTTTGCAAATGTATACAACGCCGCCGGGGTCGCCATTCGTGATGAGATCGCGGGCAAGTTCCCTCGCAAAAGTGGCTATGACTTTCCCGACATTAGGGACGGCATAATTGGAATGGCCTTTATCGAGACTGTCGTGAAAAGCTCAAAGGCAAAGGAAAAGTGGGTCAAATTTCCCCGCATCTGAAAACTATGGCTACCAAAGTAGGAATCATCGGCGCGGGCGGCATGCTCCAATACCACGCGGCAGGCTTTAGAAAAGCCGATGCCGACATCATCGCCATCTGCGACATGAACGAGGCTGCAGCTGCAAATGCAGCGAAAGAACACGATGTAGCTAATGCTTACAGCGACGTTGCGGAAATGCTAAACCAGCAACCCGAGCTCGAAGCAGTCAGCGTAATCACTCCCAATCGGTTTCACAAACCTCTCAGCGTGCAACTCCTTGAAGCGGGCAAGCACGTATTCTGTGAAAAACCGCCCGCATTGAATGCAGCGGAAGTAGCCCAAATGAAGGATGCCGCTGAGACGGCAGGCAAGACCTTGATGTTTAATTTTAACAACCGAGCAAGACCTGAGTCCTACGCCTTGAGGGATTACATCAAGGGAGGCGAAGTAGGTCGCATAAATTCTGCCCAAGCCAAGTGGATTCGACGTACGGGCATACCCGGGTTTGGCGGTTGGTTTACCAATAAGGAACTATCCGGAGGAGGTCCTCTCATCGACCTTTTACATATGGTTGACCTCGCCATGTACTACATGGACTACCCTGAACCACAATACGTCCTCGCTCAAACCTTCGACGATTTTATTACGGACAAAGCGTTCAAGGGACCGTGGGGGATACCCGATGTTGTCGATGGTGCCACGGACGTCGAGAGTGCAGCCCACGGCTTCGCACGGTTCGCAACCGGACAAGTTCTTTCCTTTCAGGTCTCTTGGGCCGAGATGAACAAACGTGAGGAAGTTTCCGTTACCTTTCAAGGCACCAAGGCAGGCGGAATGATTCGCAGGCTTTTTGGTTCGGATGGGCTCGACGAGACGGCAATCGACGATTGCGAGCTCTACGTACAGGAGAATGGTCGCTCGGTGAATCGCTCCATTATCACCGAGGCGAACGAGGATATGGGACGGATCCGCGCCGCCCAGAATTTCATTCTTTCCGTAGAAGGCGCCGAGGTGCCACTGAACACCCCGGATCAAGCTTTGTCTCTGATGAAAACGATTGATGCAACCTACGAATCAGCCCGAACTGGGAAACCTGTCGAGATTAGATAAATTTGCAGTAAAATAAATTTCGGTAAAGCCTATCCCGCAAGGCTTAAGAAGCTCCACCACATCCCGAAAAGCCGGCGTCACGCGACGCCGGTTTTTCTATTTTGAGAATCAAATTGAAACTCGACATACATCCGTGTCACTTGGTTAATCGTTCCTAGACCACGCACCAATGTCATGAACTTCATTTTCACATTGATTTCCTTGCTATGCCTCAGCCTAGGCATAGCACAAGCAGCAAAGCGCAACATCGTCCTGTTCGTCACCGATGACCAGAGTCCCGACTTTGGAGCATACGGGAACTCCGCGCTGAAAACACCAAACTTAGATGCTCTCGCCGACGACGGAACTCTCTTCAAGAACGCCTTCTGCACGACCGCCAGCTGCTCGGCCAGTCGCTCCGTTATCCTTTCGGGGCTGCACAACCATGCCAACGGACACTATGGTCACCAACATAGTTACCACAAATTCAACAGCTACGGAAACCTCATCACTCTTCCAGTATACCTTTCTCATGGCGGCTATCGCACAGCTCGTTGCGGCAAATATCATGTAGCGCCCGAAAGTATCTACAAGTTCGACCAAGCCATCCCCGGCAACTCCCGTAGCCCCGTGGAAATGGCCGAAAACTCTAAAGCCTTTCTCACCGAGGATTCGGAAAAACCGTTCTTTCTCTACATCTGCACCTCCGACCCTCATCGCGGAGGCGGTTCCGCCAATGAACTTCCCTACAAACCTGACCGCTTCGGCAATCCAAAACCAGGATCTAAGGGCTATCCCGGCATCAAGGAGGTAATCTACGATCCCAAAAAGGTAAATGTCCCAGGTTTTTTGCCAGACACCCCGACCTGCCGAGCCGAAATCGCACAGTACTATCAATCTGTTTCACGAGTGGATCAAGGCATCGGTCGCCTAATCGAAATTCTAAAGGAAACGGGCAAATGGGAAGAAACTCTATTTCTCTTTATCGCGGATCACGGTATCGCTATGCCAGGAGCCAAAACCACCCTTTATGAAGGCGGCATGCGATCTCCCTGCCTAGTAAGAAACCCATACTTAAAAAAAAGGGGCGTCGCGACAGATGCCATGGTCAGTTGGGTGGATCTGGCACCAACCATTCTTGAATTTGCCAATGTACTCGACGGTAAGGGAAAGCTTACTCGATCTACCGAAAAAAGCCTCGGTATTACGAAGATCAAAGGGGAGCAAAACGGTCGGGCATTAGCACTAGGCAAGTTCCATGGTCGCTCGTTTCTCTCGGTTCTTGATCAAGAAAAAACCAACGGTTGGGATCAAGTAAACGCCTCACATACCTTCCACGAGATTACGATGTATTACCCCATGCGCGTAGTTCGGGAAAGGCGCTACAAGTTGATTTGGAACATCGCTCATGGCCTGTCCTACCCTTTCGCATCGGACCTATGGGCGGCTCCTACTTGGCAAGCACAGTGGAAGCAGGGAATGAGTGCACCTTACGGTGCCAAGACTGTTCGAAGCTACATTCACCGACCACCCTTCGAGCTATATGACTTACAAGAAGACCCCCACGAAGGAAAAAACCTCGCCAACTCCCCAAAACATCAGGAGCTTCTTGCTCGACTTAAGAAAAAGCTGAAAGCCTTTCAGGGGCAGACCAACGATCCGTGGGTCATGAAGTGGCGCTACGAGTAAGTATCTCGAGCAAATCTAAACAATTGTATTCGGAGGTATTTCGATTTGAGGCAAGGGTACCTCGGTTTCCACTTTTGGCGATGTCTCCTCTTCCGTAGAGGATTCCGTGGATTGAACTTCAGACTCGGTCGAGGAAACTTCTTCCGGCTTTGCTTCCTCACTTAAAGCATCAGTCGCCTCTTGATTATCATCTCCAGTTGGATTCCATCCGGCATCTATAGGTGTGTCCTCGGATTCTGCACCCTTGGTAAGATTTTCGAAAAAACGAGTCTGTCCATGTGACTCCTTATCGAAACGAGATTCGTCTTCACGGCTCTTCTCAACGTTCTTTACGAACTGGGTATGATTGAATTGCTCAATGGACTCTTTTTCCATTTCGCATTCCTTGAGTCGAGTCTTCAAAACGGACATTTTTTGTTGAATCTCGTCTTTCTTGGATTCGTCGTCCGTCTTAAAGGTCTTAAGTTCGTTGATTTCTTCTTTGAATCCGGAAATCTTATTGCGCAACTCGATCCTGTGCGCCCGGCGATCCTTGAATAACGGAGGCTTGCCAGGCTTGGGAGGTCTGCCTGTGAACTTGGGAGGCTCTTCTTGCTTAAAGGGGTCATCACTCATCATACTAAAGAGAAACCTTATATTTTAGATTGTCAACTCACACAGTAAATTTATGGGTTCCTAATAATTTCAACTTTTAAACAACTGTTGCTGGAATTTCCATCCAGCAGCCAATGGAAGCTAAACTTAAGAATATTTTCGAACAAAATGTACGCCATAACAATTGCAATCAGAATGAGCCTTGCTTTCGCTTGCCGTATTTACTCACGAACTTTTCTACTAATTGGTGCCTCCATCTACAGTCTATTCGTTACCAAGTTCTCGAGAGCTGAAAAAAATGAAACTGAGGCTTTAGCCCCAATGATAGTAACAGCCAAAGGAGGATTCGATGAACCCATGGCAAGCTCGCCATGGTCAACGGAAAGGATGGAGGTAAACGATATTCGACTTACGAGAAGATCGATGCCCGAGGCACTGTCAAACTTGCCCTCCGTTTTGGTGCAAAACACGGCGTTGGGTCAGTCATCTCCGTATGTACGAGGCTTCACGGGCTACCACAATCTACTTCTTGTTGATGGCATTCGACTCAATCATTCCGCCATGCGCTCCGGCCCAAACCAATACTGGAGCACAGTAGAAATTCTAGGGGCAGATCGCATCGAATTGGTACGCGGACCGAATGGAATAACATACGGTGCAGATGCAATTGGAGGAGTAGTCAACATCATATCTGAAAATCCGTTTTTCACAGATGAAGGAATTCTCACAAAGGGTGAGGCATTCGCTCGTTTCTCTTCAGCGGAATCTTCGTGGACGGGACATCTCGAAGGAGAAGTTTCAACACAAAATTGGTTCGCCGAGCTATCCTATGCCGAAAGAAGTTTTGGGGACTTGGAAGGTGGACGACAAATCGGAAAACAGATAAATACAGGTTATGACGTACTCGGGACCAATTTTCGTCTAGCGCGAAGACTCGGTGAGGGCTCTAGCATAACTTTGGGCTTCCAGCATGTCTTCATGGACGATGTTCCTCGCACCCACAAGACAGTCGATGGACTGGAATGGGAAGGTCTTTCCAAAGGCAAAGAGATCTGGCGACGCCTCGATCAAGAGCGGAACCTCTTCTACGGGAAGTTTGCCTGGGAGAACGCCAGTGGTATTGCAGATGAGGGTTTACTTAATTTAAGCCTTCATCAGCACGAGCAAGACAGAGATCGGAGAAGGAAAAAGGCGGGCGATCACCTTATTGACGACCAGCAGGGATTTGATCTGGAGGATTTGGGGTTTTCTTCACGTTTTGAAGCGAATGACCCATGGGGTGGCAGAGTTGCTTATGGCTTTGAATATAATGTCGAGGATATTTCTTCCTTTGGGTCAGACTTGAACAATACTTCAAAAATATCTCGAATTTATGCACAAGGGCCATTGGCCGCAGATGCTCATCACCATCGCTACGCAGTATATCTGAGGGATACTTTCGAGGCTACATCCGGATGGACCTTCGAACCAGGCATCCGCTTTTCCTCCGTCCGAGCGGAACTGGAACGTTATTATTTAAAAAACACCGAGATATCGACGATTCAAACTCCTGAAACCAAGAAATACGATGAGTTAATAGGATCCCTAAGAATTAGCAAGGAGATCGCGGATGGTAACTTTCTTTTCGGGGGACTCTCGCAAGGGTTTCGGCCGCCAAGCCTATACGACCTAACCTCAACGGATGAAACCAGTGCCGTGGAACGCCCGAACACCGAACTTGATTCAGAAACCTTCATGCAACTGGAAGTCGGTTTAAGAAGGACTGCCGGCAACTGGAAGTTCATGGTTACTGGTTATCACACTTGGATCGACGATATGATTGTCCGCTCCCCAATCGTATCCGGTGAGTCCGATGTCCTCAAGGCCAACGGGGATGGATTTATTCAAGGAATCGAGGTCGATCTGAGCTACAATTGGAGTTCCAGTTGGAGTTCCGAGTTGAGCTTTTCCTGGATGAAAGGTGAGGTCGAACAGTTACTGGATGATAATGCAACGGGGACCCTATCCATAGATGGGCGGAATTACATGCCCGTCGAACGTGCCACCACACGCCTAATGCCTATTCAAGCGGAGTTCCTTACCCACTACGCCCCGCCTTCATCTCCTTGGTGGGGAGAATTGTCCATTCTTGCAGTCGACAAGGCGGGCAAGCTTTCCCTAAAGGACGAAAGCGACGACTCCCGCATACCTACCAACGGCACCCCGGGTTACATTCTTTTCGGACTGCGCGGGGGACGATCGATAGGCAAAAACTCCGCGATCTCATTGGCAGCCGAGAACCTCGGAGACGAAGACTACCGGGTGCACGGTTCCGGCCTCAACGGACCCGGTCGCAATTTTATTGTATCCTTGTCGCACTCGTTTTAAGTAGGGCACCGTCTACTTGGGTGAAACTCCCTAAAAATTCAATTTGGTGGTGAATGCGGAAACATTGTTGAAACTTTGAGCGAGAAATATAGTTTATGAAGATACATTGATATCCTTCTGCAAAATGAAAATATTTAATGCCCGCATGGGCTCGTTTTTTGTTGCCTTGCTATCATGCGCGGCAAACGCACACGTTCCGCTCGACGCCAAAGCTCCCGAAGTGAACGAGGTTCGAACGCTAAGAGAAGTACTTAAGGATGCCAAGGCGATCGACGCCATTTTGGCCAAAGGCTACGCAACGAATAAAGTCAATCCCTTGCCATTGACAGATGATGCGACTTTCGTCCGAAGGGCACACCTTCAAGTAGGCGGTCGCATACCCACCTATCAGGAAACCATAGGTTTTCTGGAAAGCAACGATCCACAAAAGCACTCCAGCTTGGTTGATCGAATTCTCAATTCCCAAGCCTATGACAGCCACACCTTCAATTGGTGGGCGGATTTGCTTCGCATTCAATCCCCGTCAAGAAGCGGTGGGGCGAACAACGTGGGCGGTGGAGTAAGTTATGCTATTTGGATGATGAATGCCATCAAGCAAAACATGCCTTTCGACGAAGTGGCCCGAAAGCTGATCACGGCTAAAGGATATCCGTGGAACAATGGTGCCGTGGGCTACTACATGCGAGACGCAGGGATGCCCTTGGACAACATGTCCAACACTACCCAAGTCTTTCTCGGGACCCAGATGGTTTGCGCACAGTGTCACAACCACCCTTTCGACAAGTGGACGCAGATGGAGTATTACCAAATGGCAGCCTACACATACAGTGTTCAGGCGAGAATGGGAGGGGACAAACAGAAGGAAATCCAGAACGCTTTTTTTAGCCAATTCAAGGGAAGCGATTCGGAAAAAAGAAAAAAGGCTTACAAGTCGAAGGAAGGCCAACTCTTGCGACGAGCGGCCAGCGAGATCATGCGCCCCCTTCGATACGGCGCCTCCCACAATCCCCGAAAATTGCAATTGCCCCACGATTACCAATATGAAGACGCAAAGCCTAAAGCTTCAATTTCTGCAGCTCCGATTTTCGGAAAAAGTGATAAACTAGATCAGGAAACGGATCCGGTGGAAGGCTATGCCCAGTGGATGACTTCGCCAGAAAACCCGCGCTTTTCAAAAGTCATTGCAAACCGTCTTTGGAAACGTGTGTTTGGCGTCGGGGTAATCGAACCTGTGGACGACATTAGAGACGACACGATCCCCTCAAACCCCGAACTATTGGCGCACTTGGAAAAGCTGATGATCGGACTTAACTACGATATCAAGCAGTTCCTTCGAATCCTCTACAACGTAAAAGCCTTTCGTCGCGAGACTTCCACGGAAGAAACCGTATCCGGCGAACCCTATCACTTTCCCGGCCCCATCCTCCAACGGATGAGCGCAGAGCAGTTGTGGGACTCCTTTCTCACCTTGTCGATTCCCTATGTTGATGAAAGGAAGCCTGACTTGAGTCGTCATCAATCACGGGAAGAGCAACTCTCCGCCTATGAGGAAAAAGTTTACGATCTAAAAGGAAAAGAAATGCTTTCCGTCGCCAAAAAAGGTGCCCGCATGAGCAAAAGCTCAAACGATGAAATGTTGGGCATTCAAAAAAAATTGCGAGACGCTCAGGAGAATAACGAACTTGAAGCCGTGTCTCGCTTACGCCGCGAGTACGGGCAACTTCGCAACAAGCAAAGAGCCTCTTATGCCTCTCTCATAATGGGAAAAGGGTTCGATGGCAGAGCCCTTTACGGTAGAGCGCCAAGCAGTAAAAACACAAGTGCCTCGACGGATCGATGGAAAGGCTTTTCGCGGCAGTTAGTCAGAGCTTCTTACATGCCATCACCTGCACCCAACGGTCATTTCCTTAGAGAATTTGGCCAGTCGGACAGAGAAGTCATAGAAAACGCCAGTCGCGAAGCTTCCGTACCCCAAGCTCTCAGTTTGCTGAATGGCTCCATTTATCAAGCCATCTTGAAACAACCTGCCGCACCATTCGCCGAAGATCTTTCTCGAGTAGATGCTTTCAAGGATAAAGTAGAAATTTTATTCCTTTCCATTCTTAACCGAAAACCAACCAAAGAGGAACTGGAAATCTGTCTCGATGAAATTGATGAGGCAAAAGACGAAACTCCTGATTACTCTTCGCGAATTCCAGCCAATATTTCCCCGGAGAAAAAAAGAAAGCTATTAAAGCTTTATGCCCAAAGAGCCAACAGTAAGAGCTCATATGGCATGAATCCAGAGATTCGAGGCCTTGCTTGGACTTTACTCAATACTCGGCAGTTTTCATTCATTCAATAAAACCGATACTTTTAAGAACTCCATTCCGAAAAACACCATGAAAAACGTTCTCAGCCAAGCAGACGAATTTTCCAGACGCCGCTTCGTCACACAAGCCGCAAAAGCCTTTCTCGGCGTAAGTATTCTTCCTTGGACAATGCCGAAGCAAGCCACAGCAGCAGGCTTAGGGCTCAACCGCCCCCTAAACCACGCCCCAAAGGCACGCAACGTAATCTATCTCTACATGTCCGGAGGGATGACTCACATCGATACGTTCGACCCAAAACCCGGCACGGAAACCGGGGGGCCTACAACCGCCATCAAGACCAATGCAGACGGATTGCAACTTGCCGAAAACCTTCCACTACTGGCTAATCACGCGGACAAGATCGCGGTAGTGCGGGGCATGACGTCGACAAAGGGTGCGCATCAACAAGGCAATTATTTCATGCATACCAGTTATGCCCCCAGATCGACGATTCGTCACCCGAGCATGGGAGCTTGGATGACTCGGCTTGACGAACGTTCCAATCCCACTTTGCCCGGAGCCGTTGTCGTAAGCGGAGGCAGCCAGCATCCGCTTGCAGGATTTCTTCCATCCTCCCACCAACCCTTAGCCATTGGCAAACCCGACGAAGGACTCCGCAATAGCAGAATGCATCCCGGCGTCACCGAGGAAGAATTCAAGAAACGCCTTTCTCTCGCCGAGCAGTTCGACAAGGGCTTCCGAGAAAAATACAATTTGAAGAAGGTGAGGGCTTATTCGGACATGTACGCAGATGCCGTGCGCCTCATGAAAAGCGGAGACCTTGAGGCTTTCGATATAGATAAGGAGTCTGAGGAGACGCGAGAGGCTTATGGCGAAGAAACATTCGGTCAAGGCGTACTGCTAGCCCGACGTCTAGTGGAAAGGCATGTTCGTTTCGTGGAGGTACAACTCGGAGGTTGGGACACCCACCAGCTCAACTTCGATAGAGTGCCTGAGCGTTGCGCCATCCTCGACCAAGCGCTTGCCGCACTACTGGGGGACCTCGACAAGCGAGGCATGCTGGACGAAACCCTCGTGGTGTTGGCAACTGAGTTTGGCCGTACGCCTAACATTAACGTAAACCAAGGCCGTGATCATTATCCCAAAGCATTCTCTTCCATGCTCGCGGGCGGAGGTATTCGAGGAGGGCAAGTCTGGGGTAAAACTGACCTCGAAGGTCGTGAAGTCGTAGACCAGCGTGTCGAGATTCCAGATTTCAACGCCACCATCGCCTACGCTCTGGGATTACCACTCGACGAGATTGTCTACTCCCCTACCCGCCGACCATTCACCCTCGCAGACAAAGGCCAACCCCTCAC
>JABHOU010000044.1 GCA_018695085.1 Opitutia bacterium
GAGGAACTTGACGGACCCCATGTGTTTGGGCACGACCACAGCCAAGTAGGTGCCGATGCCCTGCATTTGATTCAGAAACCGGGTTTCGCCGAGGTCGGGATCCAAGATATGGACAAGCAAGCCGTCCTTACTAGCGACGGCAGACTCGATCTGGGGCGTGACGTACATGCTATCGGGCCGTATGGCGACCAGCATCATGTGTTTGCCGAAGTCGATGGGCGGTTTCTTCAGTAAAGGATCCTTACTTGGCGGAGATGGGTTCGTCTTAGAGATCGTTCGCTTCGGAATCTTGCGAAGGAAGGCCTCGAATTCGGCCTCCGTTCGGATGATGTGTTCGGTCGGTCCCTTGACCTCGCGGAAGTTGCGGTCGTAGCTCATTGCATAGATCAGCCCACGGTAGGAGACGACCACGGGCACCTTTGTCCCCGCATTCTTCTCGGTTTGGAACGGCATCCAGGTGAAGCGCCCCCAGTTTCTTTTCGGCGGAACGATTGGCAATGCCTTGTCCCCGGAAGCGGAACCCACCATGACGACGGGACCTCCTCTCTTGGGGTCGGGAAACGCTCTCGTGACAAAACCGTCGGGTGACCAAGTGGGGTCGTCCCCGCGTCCTACCTTGCGACGGCTCTTGCCGTCGCTTCCGACCACCCAGACGTGAAAGGTACCGGCAATCATTTGGTCCCGCCGCAGGTTGGGAACCCCTGTGAACTTGCTCATGTGAATCATCTCGACTCCTTCCCAATGAGCAATCCATTTCCCGTCCGGTGACCAGGCGGGCACCTTTTGCTCGAACGGCGCCTTGATATGTTCGTGGTAGTCCTTCTTCGGCTTGGATAAGAGTTTGGCCCCACTTCCATCTAGGGCGCCCACCCAGACCCGCATCTCCCCGCTCCGGTTGGAGATGAATGCGATGCGATCCCCTTGCGGCGAAACCACCGGCATGGCGTTGCTGTGCTTCAATTGTTCCTTGTCGGTGAAGAGCCTACGGGCCTTACCCGTTCTGACGTTTACGACGTGAATCTGGGCATTGCGGGCTGGGTCTTGCTTCGGCTGGGGCTTCACCTTCATCCAGACCAGTTGCTCCGAACCAGGGAACCATGAGGGAATCATATTCATGCCTTCCTTGATCAGGGTACGGACGTTTTGGCCGTCGGGGTCGGAAACACGGATGGCCAACGCATGGTCCACCTGTTCCACGTAGGCCAACTTTTTGCCGTCGGGCGAGATGTTCGGCATGCGGCACCCGTGCTTGGAAAAAGTAAGTTGCGTACTGTCCGTACCATCCTCCTTCATGCGATAGAGCTGCAGGACACCTTTTTCATCGGTATGGCTGACGATCACTTCACGCAACGCCGCCTCCGCACTAGGCGACAAGGAAAGCAGGCCGACCAGAAGAGCTGTTACAACACGAGTAAATGGTTTCATTTCGCAAGGGATAAAACCCTAGAGGGAAAATGGTTACCAGACTGTGTCTGAGCTGTCAGTTCGAATGATTCAATTACTCTGATTGATTTGAATGAGTTTGCCGATCATTTGGTCGCATATCGCATGAGAGTCATTGTCACGGGAATTCGTTGCCACTAGAAATGCGCGGTCCAGCTGGGGAGCCATCCAGACGAGGGCGTACCACATGGCGTTGCTTCCACTGTGAGTCAGCACGGTGCCTTTTCCCCAGGGGCGCTTGGTCACTCTCCAGCCACCTGCATAGTTGCCCGTGGGCGTAATCAATTTGTCCAAGATCTTGCGGTCCAGACCGAGGCTCTTGCCACCGGACAACTGCATGGCGAGGAGCTTCGCCCAATCCGCAAAGGATGCGTGCACTCGCCCGGCCGGGCCGAGGGCTTCCGCATTGTCGAATTGGCGGGGACGCCAGCGGTCTCCGGAGCGAACGTGCCCCCAAGGCTGATCCGTTTTACCTGAAGCGCCGGGAGGACCGAAACCAGTCGAGTCCATGCCAAGCGGATCAAAGATGCGTTTTTGCATCAAGGATTCCCATGTCGAAGCGGTGACCTTCTCCGCCATGCATCCCGCGATCATGTAACCCAAATTGGAATAGTGATACACTCCATGCTTGCGGGCCGGAGCCTGCTTGAGGTTTGCCTGAAGGATCGCCAAGCGCCGCTTCTTTAGCTCCATTTTGCCGTGGATCCACCAGCTCGCCGCGTTGGCCTCCACTCCCGCCCGATGGGTCAGCAATTGCCAGACGGTAATAGTGTGATAGTGGGAATGTATCTTGCCCTTGAGTTCGGGCAGGATATCGATCAGCGAGGTCTCCCAGGTGAGCTTTTCCTCGGCGACCAAGGTAGCCAGAAGCACCGAGGTCATGGCCTTGGTGCAGGAACCCAAGTGAATTCGGTCCAGTTTCGTCAATTTTACATCGGTCCCGATTTTGCGAACCCCCGCGGTCCCGATCGCGAGGACTCCTTTCGAAGAAGTGATTGCTGCCACCATCCCCGGAACCTTCGCTTGGGCCACTGTTTTCGTAAGTACCTCCTCAACCTTCTTGGACTTCGCCTCTTCTTTTGATAACTCCGCATAAGCTGGTTGGATCAGCAAAAACAGCGTTACGATAGAGATTATCTTACGAAAACAATCGATGCCAAAAGCCTTTTTCTTTTCATCAATTCGGTATAGCACGAGAAATTTATATCTTTGACATGTTTCTCGTCATTTTAACATGGGGGATGCCGGCCTCTAAGAACTCCTCCCCATTCTTGTGGAAACCGCACTTTTCATAGAAAGAAGCCGCATGAACTTGAGCGTGCAAGAAAACTTCTTGAAAACCTTTCTTCTCGGCAGTCTCCACGAGAACCCTCAGCATCTTCTGCCCAATACCTTGTCCTCTCCATGAATCCAGAACGGAAAGGCGACCGATTTTTCCATCCGGTTGCATTCTGCCTGTTCCGACTGGATTGTCATCACCATCAATTGCCACAACCTGAATGGACTGACTGTCTTTGCCGTCCCAATCAACTTCTCTCGCCACGTTCTGCTCTTGCCCGAAGACGATGTCTCGTACGAAACGAATGTCGCTCTCGGCTTCTCTGAAAGAACGGATCGTGACTTTCATGCAGTGATTTTTGCTACGGGAATCGTCTTGGTCGAGGAGGCGGTCGATGTCGATGACCGTTGAAACGTGGAGAGCCGCCCCTTAGCTTAAGTGGCGTGGCCTTGAAGTTCCGCGGTATTACCGGCCAATCTTCCGTTAGAAAATAGGCATAGGTTCCTTCGGGATACTCTGCAGTTACGGTAAAGCGACCATTGCATTCGTCCAAGTCCCCGGACCCTTTTACGTATTGGTAATCCTTGGAAAAGGTTCCGTCATACTTTCCTCCCGGATCTCGAGCTGTTTGCGGGCGTCGTCCCTCCTTTAGTTTATAGCTGCTTTTGAGATTCTTGATAGATGATTTCGAGTCCTTCGGGTCCTTGTAACCGTAAATGGCATAAATAGGATATCCATCCATTGCATAGCCTATTAACGGAGAGTGCTTTTTATCATTACAGTCGAGTTTTTGCAGCAAGCCTTTGGGTAATCCATGATAATGGTATGCTCCGTTTGGTTGGACATGTGCATTATTTTCATCCACTCCCAAGGGAACCGCTCCACTCAGTGCCTCGTAATTCCAATCCGATCGACGATTACCATTGTAGAATTCAGCTGTGCCGGGATCGAAGAGTACTCCATTTATTGCAATGCCGAATGGCGTGTTGGGAGGACCAAATCCAGTTTCATTGTGAAGAGGTGTAATTTGACGACTCGCTTTTTGGTTGGCCTGTACAACGAATTCGTATGCCTGCTCTTTGATGGTATGCGGGTTGTATCGGTTGGGGAATTGTCCGACTTTGTGCTGGGGTATGCCATTGGCCTCGACCTTTATTTGCTGTCTTCCTAATCCAAAAGTGGTCTTGCTTTCAAACCGAAGGTTTTTCGTTGCAGGAACATGTCTCCATTCCTTCTTTTCGTTTATGGTGTGCTTTCGCAAAGGGGGTCTTCCTTGACCTCTTTGTTGTGCTGAGAGTGAGTAGAAAAGCGGGATGATTATAATGAAACTCCATAAGAGCTTCAAAAATAGTATCTTTATTTGCATATTTAATTTTTTTCTGATTCGCGTTGTTTGTCCCGTCAATGATTACGAAGCGAGTGACAAGTGAAAAGTGTAAATGGAAGATATATCGGCATTAATGCTTTCATATCACCGACATGTTGAAATTCACAATTATTTGACGCGTTCTTACAAGACTCTTCAATAGGAGTTTGATAGGTTGATCTCATTAACAAAACCGCCAGTGGTAATGAAAAAGATAATGATCTTGGATTGATTAAGAAATTGCTTATTAACCTATTTCCTCAACCTGAAAGCGTATAGAAATGTTTTGCAGTATGCATTGAGCGAAGAGCCAGTGCGCCATTTCAAGGAAAAGGTTTTGTACATCGCGTCCCTTTATTAAATGATAAACAATTGGTTTCTCTTAAGTCCCAATTGCATGAAATGTCTCAACCGGATCACGCTGGGTGCGTTCCGCCTACCACGATATTTTATGGAATCCTGCTTTTTTGATGGTCGCTTATCAATCGCCGGGAACGGGATTCAGGCTTTTTCACGATCAACTTTTCAGCAAACCTGCAAAACATGGTAGCGTTGTAGCTTGGCATCAGGATTATTCCTATTGGCCATGGACTACTCCCATATCTCACCTGACATGCTGGATGGGCTTGGATGATGTTGATACTGAAAACGGTTGCATGTACTATGTGCCAGAAAGCCATCGCTGGGGTCTTTTGGAAAAGAAGAGTCTGGCTGGCGATATGGATGCTATTCGGGATGCTCTCACTCTCGAATAAGTAAGGGAATCCGACAAGAAAATACCTGTTTCGATGAGGGCGGGAGAAGCATCTTTTCACCATCCAGTCCTGATGCATGGATCCTATGAAAACAGATCTGAAAGAAGTCGCCGGGCAACCTTGATTAACGTTTTTCCCGATGGGGTTGTAAGCAACCGAGAAGACGATGGAATCAACGCCCCTGGTGCGGACAATTACCCTCGAGTTCCCTAGGGCCAACGCATGGGCGGAGACTATTACCCGTTGCTGATTGATCCCGACAAGGCATTTGAGGAAATCAAGGACTCGATTCCAACAATCGAAACTTTATGAAGTTCTGGAAACCCCTTTCTGGCAAACCAAGGTTCTCTATCGAATGTTTTTTTGGTCGTTTTCTCCTTCTGAGCGAGTTTGGTCATGAAATGTCCTAAATCTTGACACTGTTGATATTTGAATGCTAGTTGAAGTTTCAATTTAACTATGAGTAATCATTCCTCTAACAGCCGATATCAGGTGCCAGGTTTAGATCGTGCACTCTCGATTATAGAATTGCTGAATGAGCACCCCGAGGGGATGCTGGTCAATGAAATTGCCGAAGTGTTGGAGTTGCCTACCAATAGCGTTTACCGCATTATGCAGACTTTGCAAAATCGTGCTTACGCAAGAAAAAAACCCGACGGTTCCGGATATGTTCTATCCGAGAAATTTTTGTCGTTGGCTACTCCAGTAGCCGGTGACCCCAGCTTCTTGGAAAATGCATTACCCGTTATGAGGCGATTGCGAGATTTGACGAAGGAGACGGTGCTTGCTGGTGTATTGCTCGAAGATAAAGGAGTTGTCTTGGAGCAAGTGCCGGGATTACACAATTTTTGCTTCAAAATTAATCCGGGTCTTCGCTTTTATCTTCACTCAGCGGCTCCTGGCAAAGCAATGCTGGCTTCGCTCCCTCTGCAAGAACGAAATAAGGTCTTGGATAGCATGGATTTTATTCCTTTTAACGAAAAGACCATCACCACCAAGGAAGCTTTTAGAGATGAGCTCGATAGCTACAGCGAGTTAGGTTATTCTATTGATCATGCTGAAGAAATGGAAGGGCAACACTGTATCGGTTCCGCTGTTATGGACCGTCAGGGATACCCCGTGGGTGCTATTTGGATAACAGGTCCTTCATCTCGGTTGGAGGAAAAGGATTTTAAACAAATTGGAAGCCAAGTCTCCCTTCATGCTGAAGAAATTTCTCATTCTTTGGGATATGTTGCATTCAAAGTGGCCTAGTTTGCCTATTTTCAAAAAACCTTAAAAATTAATAACATTATTGTTTGAAATTTATGAAATTGAATTTTTTACCTAAAATATTTTGGTTCATATTGCTTTGTTTTACCTTGCTTGCCGGACCCATTTTACATGGAGAGGAAAAGTTGTCGGCTGAAAGTCTTTCTTTCTGGAAGAATGAAGTGAAACCTATACTTCAACAGAATTGTTGGAAGTGTCATGGTGCCAAGGAACGCATTAAAGGTGACCTTCGACTGACCACCCGAGATGGGATTATCAAGGGTGGTGAAATAGGGTCATCTGTCGATTTTGATAAACCAGAAGCCAGCTTACTTCTGGAAATGGTCTCCTACAAAGATGAAGACCATGAGATGCCCCCGATCGGGAAGCTCAAGGACGAAGAAATCGTAATTTTGCAGAAGTGGATTCAAATGGGGCTGCCTTTTAACCCAAAAGACGAAATCCATGGCAAGAAAGGTGGGCACGAGGAGACTGCGGAGCTGGGCAATACCAAGGTTAACGAGCGGACCATGGCTCATTGGGCTTACGTTAAGCCCAAGCGTCCGAAGTTGCCTGAGGTTAAGGACAAATCCGCCAAGCACCCGATTGATCGCTTCATCCTGTCAAAACTTGAATCAAAGGGATTGAAACCCAATGCCTTGGCGTCTAAAGATGTTCTCTTAAGGCGAGCTTATTACAATTTAGTTGGTCTTGCTCCTAAACCCGAGCAAGTGAAGGAGTTTCTTGAGGACAATTCGCCAGTTGCATTTGAGAAGATAATAGACGAATTGTTGGCTTCCCCTCAATACGGAGAAAAGTGGGGTCGGCACTGGCTTGACCTAGTGCGTTACGCCGAAACTAACGGTTACGAGCGTGATAGCGAAAAACCCATGGCATGGCGCTATCGAGATTACGTTATAAGTGCTTTCAACCGAAATTTACCTTACGATCGTTTTGTTCAGGAACAATTGGCTGGTGACGAATTGCCCGATAAGGACGCCGACTCAATTACCGCGACCGGTTTTCATCGTCTTGGGATATGGGACGACGAACCCGCTGATCGCAAACTCGCCAGATACGACTACCTCGACGATATCTTAAAGACAACCAGCGACGTTTTCTTGGGAATGACTGTCGGTTGCGCCCGTTGCCACGACCACAAGATTGACCCTATCCCTACCAAAGACTATTACTCAATGCTTTCCTTCTTTGCGAATGTTTCGCCCCACGGAAAAGGGGGAACCAACCTTACCAAGGTACAAGGCTCGAAGGGCAACATCCAATTCACCGGCCAATTTGAAAAATGGTTACGGCGCGAAAAAGACCTTCGACGGCAGATCGGTGACTTCGAGGGAAAGTTCCTCGTTAAGTACAATCAGGATCTGCTACTCGAAAAATCATCCAAGATCAGGAATAAGGCCGTTCTTCTGATTTCCGATGCCAGATCCATTGGAGATATTTGGAAGTATACCACCAATAAACCCGCTGAATCCTGGTTTGAAGTTGGTTTTGGGGATTCCAAGTGGGATTCCGGCAAAGGAGGCTTCGGAAGAGAGGGCACTCCTGGATCCAAGGTCAACACCAAGTGGCATACTTCCGACATTTGGCTTAGAAAGGACTTCCGTCTTGCCGCAATCCCAAAGACACTTCGCATCCATTTACATCATGACGAGGACGCTCGCGTCTACTTGAACGGCAAACTTATTCTCGATCGCAAGGGCCATGTTTCCGAGTACGCGACCCATGACGTTTCCAAGGAAGCGGGCGACGCCCTTCAGACGGGAAAGAATGTGATTGCCGTTCATTGTCGGCAAACCTCGGGCGGACAGTATGTCGACTTGGGTATGGACAGTTTCGACGAGGCCGTTGATCTGGTCGCGCTCATCCGAAAGCACGGTAAGAACGTCATGGGTGACGGAGCATTTAATAACTACAGGGCAAGGTCCCGTGACCTGCAAAAACACCTCACCGCAAAGCCAAAGGAGAACGAATATGAGGTCATGGCCGTGGCCGAGTCGGGCAATCATGTCATAAAGGTGCTCAGGCGAGGCAACCCCGTTCTCGAGGGAGATGTTGTCCAACCTGCTTTCCCCAGTGTACTTCGTCCTCCTGAAGCCATCATACCCGATGATTATAAAACCCCGAGAACCTCGGGGCGTCGCCGTGTTCTCGCAGAATGGATCACCTCCAAGGATAATCCTGTTTCGGCTCGCGTTATGATGAATCGTATTTGGCAACATCACTTTGGTCGCGGAATCGTGCGAAGTACAAGTGATTTTGGCTTTCAAGGAGTAGAACCCAGTCATCCTGACCTGCTGAACTGGTTGGCTACCGAGTTTATGGCCAAGGATTGGAACATGAAGGCCATGCACAAAGTGATCATGACTTCTCAGGCTTACAGCCGTTCATCGACTCCGAACAAAGTGAACTTTGAGAAAGATCCCATCAACAACTTGTTTTGGCGATTCGATATGCGCAGGCTGACCGCGGAGGAAGTGCGTGATTCCGTCTTAGGAGCATGCGGTACACTCAATTTGAAACCTGGAGGGCCCAGCATCACTCCTCCTCTCCCAAAAATCGTGTTGGCGACTGCTTCTCGAATTGGAGCTGGTTGGGGCAATTCTTCACCAGAGGAATCCAACCGTCGCAGCGTTTACGTTAAAGTTAAGCGTTCCATGCAAATGCCCATCCTGATAAACCATGATATGGCGGATATGGATACTTCTTGCCCAGTCCGCTTTGCTACGACCGTTCCTACTCAATCCCTAAACATGCTCAATGGAAAGTTTATGAACGATTCAGCAAAGTTGTTCGCGAAAAGATTGCTAGACGAGGCTGGTAACAATCCCACTGCTCAAGTCGCGCATGCTTTTAAGATAGCGTTTTCTAGGGAACCCGCTGAAGAAGAAATCTTAGCAGGGCTATCCATGATTAAAGACATAAAGGAAAAAGCAGGAGTTTCGGACGAAGTTGCTATGGAGCGATTCGCGTTGCTGGCCCTCAACTTGAATGAATTTGTTTATCTAGATTGATCCTAATAAAATAATTTATCCCTTTAATTTTTAAAATACTATGAACAAGCCACAAAATACGTTCTGCGGACAAGTTCGCCGCCGTGAGTTTCTGAAAGACCTAGGAGGAGGATTTGCCTCTCTGGGCTTAACTGGCATGTTGGCCCAAGACGGCTTCTTTCAGTCCAAGGCGGCGGCTAAGGAAATGGCTGGTTTCGTCAATCCGCTTGCACCCAAGAACCCTCACTACAAAGCTAAGGCCAAGTCGGTCATATTCCTCTTCATGTATGGAGGTCCCAGTCATGTCGATACCTTTGATTACAAACCCAAGCTGTATCCGCTCGATGGTAAAACAATTGACGTAAAGACCTTTGGGAGAGGTGGGAAGCGCAACAAAAGCCGGGTAGTGGGTCCTAAATGGGAATTTGATGAATACGGCGAATGTGGAAAGAAGGTCTCTACTCTCTTCCCAAATGTCGGAAGCTGCGTGGACGACATCGCATTCGTTCATTCCATGACGGCGGACTCTCCGATTCACGGATCCGCCATGCTTATGATGAACGCCGGTCATTTACTGTCTGGTCATCCATCTCTCGGGTCTTGGGTTAATTATGGGCTAGGTAGCGTAAATGAAAACCTGCCCGGCTACGTCGTCATGCTCGACAAGACGGGCGGTCCTATCAGTGGTGCCAAAAATTGGTCCAGCGGTTACATGCCTGCTAGTTACCAAGGCACCGTTCTGCGTTCACAAGGTTCTCCCATTCTCGACCTCGAGAATTCACATGGGATGAGCAGGTTGGAGCAACGCACGATTTTGGATCACCTTCGAAACGTCAACGAAGGTCATCTTACCGAACGCTACGATAATACGAACTTAGCCGCCCGCGTAGCTTCCTATGAATTGGCTTACAAGATGCAGGCTTCAGCTCCCGAAGCCGTAGATATCGAAAAGGAACCCGACCACATCAAGAAACTTTACGGTATCGACGGTTCTCGTACCGAAGACTTCGGGCGCAAGTGCTTGCTTGCACGAAGAATGGTCGAGCGCGGCGTGCGCTTTGTGCAGATATATTCGGGTGGAAATCATAATGATGCAAACTGGGATGCCCACGGTGATCTCGTAAAGAATCACACCTATCATGCAGGCAATACGGACAAAGCTATTGCCGGTCTTTTAAAGGATCTTAAACAACAAGGCCTATTAGATGAAACTCTCGTTGTTTGGGGTGGGGAATTTGGTCGTCAACCAACTGCTGAATATGCCAGAGGTACTGGGCGGGATCATAATTCATATGGCTTTACCATGTGGATGGCTGGAGGCGGTATCAAAGGTGGAATTAGTGTTGGAGAGACCGATGAATTAGGCAGTTCCGCTGTAGTCGATCGCTTCCACGTTAAGCGTCTACATGCCACGATATTACATCTTTTAGGCTTAGACCCCAATGACCTCAGTTATTTTCATGGTGGTCTCGACCGTCGCTTAGTGGGAGTGGAAGGTGCTGAACCGATCGAAAAGCTTCTAGCCTAAAATTTTAAGTTTTAAAATCTCTTTCTCCATTCCACTCGCGAAATTCGTGGGCATTCTTTAGGTGTTTGTTTGAATGAGTGAAACATCTTTACGTCCTCTTCTTACAGACAAATCTCCCGAGGGTTGGGACTTTCACGATGTTCCCGCATATAGAGCGGAGCAAATTCGTCAATGGGTCTACGATAAAGGCGTACTCGATTTCGATGCCATGTCTAATTTACCTGCTGACCTGCGTACTCGTTTGACAAAGGATTGGGAGATCCGACCAATGGAGCAGGCTCGCGTTCAAGGGGCTGCCGACGTAACTCGCAAATTTTTATGGCGTTTGCGTGACGGGCAGTTCATCGAAAGCGTTCTGATTCCAGCAACTCTCGGGACGGATGGTTCTCGTGCTTCACGCCTAACGCTTTGCGTTTCGACTCAAGTCGGCTGTGCTCTTGGGTGTAAGTTTTGCGCAAGTGGGCTCGACGGGTTGAAGCGAAACCTATCGACAGGGGAGATCTTGGGGCAAATCTTGCTCGCGAGAAACGAAGCTGGAAGAAGGATCGACAACCTCGTTTTCATGGGCATGGGCGAGCCTCTCGCAAATTTACCTGCGCTGCTACCTGCGCTCGATGTGATTTTATCTCCCAAGGGCTTGGGCATCGGCGCACGCCACATTACGCTTTCCACAAGTGGTTTAGTACCACGTATTCTAGAACTTGCCGATTATCCCGCTCAAATTCGTTTGGCAATCTCTCTTCATGGTGGCGACGACGCGACTCGTGAGAAAATCATGCCGATCAACAAGCGCTATCCAATGTCCGAATTGCTGGACGCCTGTGAGGCTTTTATCCGAACCCGTCGCAAGATGATCACCCTCGAATATATTCTCATCGACGGAGTGAACGATGATCCCATTCAGGCCAAAATGCTTGCTTCCCACGCCCGTCGTCTCCGAGCCAAGGTGAACCTTATTCCCTATAACAAGGTTGAGGGGCTTGAATGGAAACGGCCTTCCGAGAACCGCATAAGAACCTTTTTTCAAACTGTCGAGAGGGGACATCCGCCGGCGGTAACCTTGCGCACGGAGAAAGGGCACGACATCGATGCCGCTTGTGGTCAGCTTCGCTTGAGAGAGCAAAAAGTTGAAGGCTGCAAGCCTTAGGGGAGTTTATTCCAAAAATTCAATTAACTGGGTGCACCATCTTTTCCCTAGGAACAAAAGCTTGTAATGGTGGAGCTTTTAGCTTTGCCGATTTCACCACTTATCGTTCTTTTTTCACTATGTTCTCTTATCGTATCCTCTCTATACTCCTAGCGTTAGCTTTTCTTTTTCATCATGGGGTGAAAGCTGCTCAACCCAAAGCCAAATGGATTTGGGATGCTCGAGGTGATCGGCCCAATAACCCGCTTTATTTTGCCAAAACGGTAGATTTGGCAAGTGCTCCGAAAGCAGCCAAGATTCTCTTTACTTGCGATAACAGCAGCACGGTATTCGTTAATGGTAAATCTATCGGTTCCAGTGGAAATTGGAATGCGGCGGTATCTGCAGATGTCAAGAAACTGCTGAAGAAGGGTGGCAATGTGATTGCGGTCATAGCCCAAAACGCCGGTGGACCCGCGGGTTTTGTGTTGCAATTGGAAGTCACTAAAGCGGATGGCAAGAAGGCTGTGATCGTAACCGACGATTCTTGGCGTTTTGTCGATAAGGCTCCCAAGGATCTTCTTGGAGAGGCGACCAACTGGAAAATGGATGGTTTTCCCAACGGAAAAGAACCTGTTGTAGTCGGTACGATTGGGGATGATCCATGGGGCAATGTATTTTCAGGCGGAGGTGGAAATCCCTCAGCATCTAGGCCCGCAGGGATCGCCAACAATACACTTCGTCACACCGATGGATTTAAGGTGGAAATGATTTATGACGTCCCGCGTTCTCAGGGCTCGTGGGTGAGCCTTGCCGTAGATGATAAAGGTCGAATTTACGCCAGTGATCAAGGTCGTGCGGGTCTTTTTCGCATCACTTTGCCAAGTGGAGAAAAAGAAATTTCAGTCGAGAAAATGGATGCAAAAATGTCTGGCGGACAAGGCATGCTATGGGCATTTGATAGCCTTTACGTCTGTGCTAATGGCGGCCCTGGAAGCGGTCTTTATCGCCTAAAGGATACCACGGGCGACGATCAGTTCGATAAACTTGAAAAGTTAAGAGCGTTATCCGGAGGCGGGGAGCATGGTCCCCATGACGTGGAGCTAGGGCCGAACGGAAAGAAACTTTACGTCGTCGCCGGTAACATGACTAGACTGCCATCACCTGAAGGTTCTTTGGTGCCCAAGGTCTGGCAGGAGGATCAGTTGCTGCCTCGGATGCCCGATGCTCGTGGGCATGCTCGATCCGTCATGGCTCCCGGTGGGTGGATCTGCCGAACTGATCCCGAGGGTAAATCGTGGGAATTGGTGAGTACCGGATTTCGCAATACCTATGGAATCGCCTTCAATGGTGATGGGGAATTATTTGGATACGATTCCGACATGGAATGGGATGCAGGCTCACCATGGTATCGCCCGACGCGAATTTGTCATGCCGTAAATGGTGGAGAGTTTGGTTGGCGAAATGGGTCCGGCAAGTTTCCATCTTACTATGCCGATACTTTGCCCGCCGTTGTTGATATCGGACCCGGCTCTCCAACGGGCGTCATTTCAGGATCGGGTGCGAAATTTCCTTCCAAGTATCAATCGGCCATCTATGCGCTCGACTGGACTTATGGTTCCATTTGGGCCATTCATCTGAAGCCTGAAGGAAGTTCTTACAAGGCGGTGCGGGAAGAGTTCGTGGGCGGGAAACCGCTCCCCGTGACGGATGCCATAATCCATCCGAAAGACGGTTCTATGTATTTTGCGGTTGGTGGCCGTGGATCTAAATCTTTTCTTTATAAAGTCACCTATACTGGCGAAGAAGCAATTAAGTCCGTTTCAGGAGAATTTGCGGAAGGAAAAGATCTCCGAACTATTCGTCGTTCAATCGAGGATTTGCAACGCCCTGGAGACAAGCATGACCTTGATGAGATCTGGAAGAACCTTGGTAGCGATGATCGTTTCATTCGCAATGCCGCCCGCATCGCGCTGGAGCACCAACCCGTTGACACATGGTCGCCCAAGGCATTGTCGGCAAATGATCCTCAAACTTTGCTGTCTGCTGTCACTGCGCTCGCCCGTAATGGTTCTTCTGACTTGCAAGATGAAATTCTAACTGCACTCGACCGTCTTGAGTGGGTGAAGCTAAGCGAGGTTCAGCAATTACACCTGTTGCGTAACTATGGTCTTGTCTTTATCCGCCTGGGTCGGCCTAACCCGAAA
>JABHOU010000575.1 GCA_018695085.1 Opitutia bacterium
GGAAGCCATGAATTTTGCTGGGATGAGGCAGTATCATGAGCTTTGGGATGAATCTTTGCGCGGAGGATTGCCAATTATCTTCAACTTCATGAATAATTTCTACGGCATGGGTGGTCAGACTGCCGGGGAGACCATGGCTTTTGACATGCTTTCCCGAGTGGGAGCAGGAGTGAACCCGGACGCCATGCACTCCGAGCGAGTGGATGGCTACAATCCCCTTGCGGTTGTAGATGCAATCAAGCGTAAGCGAGAGGTGTTGGAGAAGGGAGATGGTCCTGTACTCCTTGAAACCATTACCTATCGATTTTCCGGACACTCTCCCTCGGATGCGTCTTCTTACCGGATGAAGGAGGAGATCGAGTCGTGGCAATCCGTCGATCCACTGGACAGTTTTGCCGCCGAGTTGAAAAGGGTTGGCGTACTTGACGACGCGTCTCGTGATGCCTTGATCGACAAAACGAGAACGGCTATGGGTAAGGCATGTCGTTTGTCTACGGATCTTGAGGTGTCTCCACGTATTCCATCGGAGAAAATCGGTGATCTCATGTTTTCCAATCGTCGTTGCGAGAGCTATGACGAATCGAGAGAACCTGAACTTTTGCTTCCTCATGACGAAAACCCACGTGTCCAAGCTCTAGCCAAAAAATCGCGAGCAGGAATCATCGATGGCAAACCTGTCTCCAAAAACAAGGTTTTTCAGTATCGCGACGCTATTTTTGAGGCCGCTCTGCATAGGTTTGAGAATGATCCCACTCTGGTTGCCTATGGCGAAGAAAACCGGGACTGGGGAGGTGCTTTCGCTTGCTACCGTGGACTTACGGAGTCCTTGCCTTATCATCGCCTTTTCAACTCTCCTATTTCGGAAGCTGCGATCGTGGGAACTGCAGTCGGCTACGCCTTGGAAGGTGGTCGTGCCTTGGTCGAGTTGATGTATTGCGACTTCATGGGTCGAGCGGGCGACGAGATTTTCAATCAGCTGGCCAAGTGGCAGAGCATGAGCGCGGGTATTTTGGAGATGCCCGTCGTCCTACGGGTTTCAGTCGGTTCTAAATACGGTGCTCAGCATTCTCAGGACTGGTGCGCCATCGTGAGTCATATTCCGGGGCTGAAGGTTGTTTTCCCTTCCACCCCCTATGACGCCAAGGGGCTTTTGAATACAGCCTTGGCAGGAAGCGACCCGGTTATTTTCTTCGAGAGTCAGCGCCTGTACGATATTGGAGAACTTTTCGAGCCAGAGGTGCCTGCCGATTATTACGAGATACCCATGGGGCCTCCAGCGAAACGTCGTTCGGGCACCGACCTTACGATGATTACCGTTGGCGCCACCCTCTATCGAGCACTCGAAGCCGCCGACCAATTGCAGGAACGTCACGGCATGAGTTGCGATGTCTTTGATTGTCGCTCCATTAACCCACTCGATTACGAACCATTGGTGGAATCGGTTAAGAAGACTGGAAGGGTCATTCTTTCTTCCGACGCCTGTGAACGAGGTTCAGTCATGCAGGACATTGCCAACAACTTGAGCCAGCTCGCTTTCGACTACTTGGATGCCCCACCCGTGGTAGTCGGGTCTCGAAACTGGATTACTCCCGGTGCCGAGGTGGAGGAAGACTTCTTCCCCCAGCCAAACTGGATTCTCGATGCGATCCATGAACGCATTGTCCCTCTGGATGGTCACCAACTCACCACCAACCCAACCAACGGGGAACTGGTTCGTCGCAACCGGGATGGGGTGTAACCATCCCCATGTCATCCGGCATATACCTAATCTTTCTTAAAAAATGTCATCTAGACAAGAACGGGCTAACGATCTTCTTAAAAGCGCCCGACTGGAACATCAGGGAATTTTCCTTACCGGTCCTAACGAGATACGCCTTCTTTCCGATGAGCTTCCCGAATCTGCTTTCGACGGCACTGGCTTTATACTAGCTGGTTTTGGTAATTGCCGTTGCGCTTCAGATGCTAAGGCGATTCGCCAGTTCGACGCACATGCCCGTGTGCCTAAAGGTGTGGGACAAATAGCTCTTGGACATGAGACCTTGCAGCTTGTCCTCCAAGCTCCCGATGAATCAGGTTTTACTCCCGGTGATCTCGTTGTCGTAACTCCAGGCCATTCGAGTGAACCGATCGATCCGGCAACTTTTTCCCAGTCCGATGACGGTGTTCTCGCCGCACTTGGTTACTCCTACCGTCACCTCGGCGGTCTGCGTGCCTTCAACTCTGTTCCGGGTACCGCTCCCGCCTTTTTGAAAGAGCAAGGTTTCGGGAATCTCTTCAACAAGGTCGGGCATCACCCGGATGTTAGCCTTGTCTCCCTTGCTCATGCAGAACCTTTCGCGTGCAACTACGGCACCAATAAGCACGTGTTCACCCTTGGGTCGGACGGTGAGTTTCGCTTTGGAGTGCCTCCTGGAGCGATAGTTGCCTATCTGTCCGGTACTGCCCGCATGGCGATGATAAACCTCACCATCGTGGCTGCTGTTCCCGATGATGAACTTCCATCTGTCGTCTATATTACAGGTTCTCCCGGAAAACTAGCCGATATGGAGGAGTACGCCCTCATTCGTGATCTCCGTCGTCGAGGTACTCGCGTTGTCTTGATTGATCGGAGTGATCCCAAAATCATTCCAAAGCTCACCGAATTTGGAAAGTCCGAGGTGATCTGGACGAATTACGCTTCTCAGGCGACCTATGATCAAGCTTGTGAAATCATTGCCGAGGGGGGCAATCTCAATAGTTATGCAGGAGCTGCTGACCCGGACCTCCTACTGCCTATGAGTGTTGTGTCTGCGCCTAGTTTTTCTTCCATCGCCGAGGAGGTCACTGCCCAAATCGATGCGATGCATCACAACCTGGGTCCTAATGACCCGTGTCGCCATCAAGGTCTTGCCAAGCAGCCTCGAGTCGCCCTTCTTGGCTTCGATGGCCAACCTGACCGTTTAGACGCTTATCTGAACGCTATGCCTGCAGGTACGGAGGTCTATGTGCCTGGAGAGGATTTATCCGACCGCGACTTACGTTCATTGACAGAGACTTCTCTCTTTACCGATGTGTTCATCGCTTCAAC
>JABHOU010000282.1 GCA_018695085.1 Opitutia bacterium
CAAGTAGGTGAAGCATGGTCGCGTATACGTCGTAGACTTCGGTGGGGTGCTTGCGGTCGAAGGGTTTGTAGCCCCATTGGTCGCTCTCGCCATGGGTGACACCGCCCTGAATGCCGCCGCCTGCGAACCAGTTGGTGAAGACGTAAGGATTGTGGTCGCGTCCCTTGCCGGCCTGTGAACTGGGCATACGGCCAAACTCGGTTGTCCAGTGGATAATGGTGTCCTCCAGCAGTCCGCGTTGCTTCAGGTCTTGAATCAATCCCGCTGTGCCTCGCGCCATGCCGAGTGAGAGGGAAGGGTGGTCGCGGGTCATGTCCTCGTGGCTATCCCAGTTGCGGCGTGGGAAGCTGTTGTCGTTGCCACTCCAAATCTGAACGAAACGAACGCCGCGCTCGATGAGTCTGCGGGCAAGTAGGCACTTGCGGCCGAAGTACTCGGTTTCTTCCTCGGGATTGATGTTTTTCGGGTACTGTGTCTTCGGGTTGTCGAGCCCGTACATCTTGAGGATGTGTTGTGGTTCTTTCGAGATATCCAATGCCCTCGTGGCGGACAGCTGAAGCTGGGCAGCCAACTCGTAACTGCGTATGCGGGAATCAAGGCGCGAATCCCCGGGCCGGCTTTTTCTATGTCGTTGGTTCAATTGGTTGACCAAATCGATACCTTCCCGGTGACTGGCTTTGGTAACGTAGTCGGCATGAGGATGAAGATCCTCGATGGGATTCTCGCGCTGCGGAAAGATGGTAGTCCCTTGGGTGTGAGTGGGCAGAAACGCGGACCCCCAGTTCTTCGGTCCGTTGGAAGCGAAGCCTCGATGGTCAGGCAACACCACGAAGGTAGGCAGGTCCTCATTTTCGGAACCCAAGCCATAGCTTACCCAAGACCCGGCTCCAGGAAAACCAGGCAATTGAAAACCAGTGGCTTGCAAATAGGTCGCCTGACTGTGGACCCCGGTTTTGCCTATCATGTTGTGAACGAAGGCCATGTCGTCCACCACTTCACCGAGAGGAGCCACGATGTCGCTCATGAGCTTGCCGCATCGTCCGTATCGCTTGAATGCGAAAGGTGATTTCATCCATGGTCCGAGCCCATTCTGGAAGGCTTCCACATGTTCACCGAAGTCCGATTTCTCACCGTGCCTCTTTACTAGTTCGGGCTTGAAGTCGAACATGTCCAAATGGCTTGCCGCTCCCGCCATGAACAGTTGGATGACTCTCTTGGCTCTAGGGGGATGATGGAGCCCTTGGGTGATGGCTGGAGCTGAGGCCGAGAGGGGGTCTCCAGCCAGCATCGAGGCCAAGGCCAAGCCGCCGAAGCTGGATTGCTTGAGGAAATCTCTGCGTGATGCTGTTGGATTCATCTTAATCGAGGTAAGTGAATTCGGATAGATTAAACAAGGCTCGGCATAGGTTTTGCAAGTCGTGCTTTTGGGCATACCGAACCAGTAAGTCGGCCTCTTCCTTTACCGGTGTCCTTCCAGTAACCAGCAGGTGTCCCCGTTTTACTTGCTCGGTCAGGTCTTTTGCTTCCCTTTCAAGCCTGGATGCGAAGTGCCGAGCCATCGCTATGCTGAATTTGTTGTTCAGCAGGCTGAGGGCTTGCAGGGCGGTGAGGGTCTCGTTGCGTTTGGGTGTACTTTGGGAGGAGTCGGCGCAATCCAAGGTGGTCATGAAGGGGTTCGGTTGCGAACGCACGATGAAACGATAGACTGAACGTCGGTGGCTTTTGACGTCCTCCGGGTTGAATTTGTGGTATTCGTAGTGGGGCGAGTGGGCCGTTTTTTCCAGAGCGAATAGATAGTAACCGGGGCCGCCCATATCCAGATTGAGTTTTCCGCTGACGGAGAGGATGGCGTCCCGTATTTCTTCTGCGGAAAGCTTCCTGCGGTTCATGCGCCAAAGCAACTGGTTGCCGGAGTCCGCCTTGGCAAAGCTTTCGTTACCATTCGAAGTCTGCCGGTAGGTGGCGCTCATCACGAGCAGTTTGTGCATTTTCTTGAAAGACCCGCCTTGGTTCCGGAAACGAACGGCAAGCCAGTCGAGCAGTTCGGGATGGCTGGGAGTTTGGCCGAGTTCGCCGAAGTCGTTGGGGGAGGGGACAAGACCCTGTCCGAAATGCCATTGCCAGACGCGGTTGGCGATTGTTCGCCAAGTGAGTGGATGATCCTTGCGGACCAACCATTTGGCGAGGGCGGCTCGTCTTGCGGATTCGTCGTGCTTCTCGGGAAGATCGAATTGCCATGCCTCCTCCTTGAATATGGGCAACGTCCCGGGACTGACCTCCTCTCCTGGTTGGGTGACGTCGCCTCGGTGAAGAAAACGAATGGGGCGGGGTTTGCCGTTGGTCGGCTTGAAATTGCCTTGGGACTTGAAGTGGGTGGCGACTGCATAGACCATGTTGCCCTTGGGAATTCCGGCGATCTTGCCGTTGGTTTGCTTGATCGCATTTTCCAGTTCCGTCAGGCGTTTCATTCGCTCGGGGGTCTGGAGACTGGCCATCAGCACGGCCTTTTCCTTGTTCAGTTTGGCGATTTCCCGGGCGGATGCCTTGTCCGATCCTTGGGCCCAGATACCGTCGGTCAAGTTGGTCCGGCGCCAGCGATTTGGGGCCTCAATCGAGTCGATCGAGGAAACCTTGGCCTTGAGGGCTCGATTCTTGCCATTTCCGTCGTGGACCTCCAGTTCGGCCAAGGCGAATATGTAGTCGTTGGATCTTGGAGCCAATTTGGTTGCCTTTACTCGAATATAGCGGGCGGAAGATTGAACCCCGTGCTCGATGGGAACCAATCCGGGATTGGCGAAGTCTCGACCTGATTCGTCGACGAGTACTTGAGAGAGCGAGAAATCGACCCGGTTGGAGGCAATTATCTGGA
>JABHOU010000043.1 GCA_018695085.1 Opitutia bacterium
AAAAGCATGAATTATCTAGAAGAACTGTTTAGCCTCTCGGGGAAAACTGCCGTCGTCATTGGAGGTACCGGCGAATTGTGCGGGGCGATGGCCACAGGACTTGCAAAGGCCGGCGCCGAGGTCGTTGTAGTTGGTCGCAACCAGGAAAAAGCTAGGCAAAAACTCGAGGAAATCGCAGAAGCCGGCGGATCGGCTTACTTTGCGCCTTGCGACGTGGGTGAAACCGAAAGTTTGCAAAGCCTCCTCGACCACGTGGTGGAAAGGTCGGGCAAAGTGGACATACTGGTGAATGGAGCCGGAATAAACTCACCGACACCTTTTTTCGATATTCCAGCCGATGAGTTCCAAAGGATTTTCGACGTAAACCTCAAAGCCGTATTTCTTGCCTGCCAGACCTTCGGAAAACACATGGTGGAACGAGGTGAAGGAGGAAGCATAATAAATGTGGGCTCAATCTCGGGACTCAATCCTCTCTCCCGAGTATTCACATATTCCGCCACAAAGGGAGCCGTACACAACCTATCCAAGAATCTTGCAAGGGAATGGGCGTCGAATAAGGTACGCGTTAATGTTTTGGTCCCGGGATTCTTTCCCGCCGAACAAAACAAAAAGGTACTGACCCCCGACCGAGTCGAATCGATAATGAGACACACACCGATAGACCGTTTCGGCAATAAGAATGAACTTATCGGAGCAACCTTACTTTTGGCCTCCGACAAGGCAGGCAGTTTCATAACCGGTCACGAGTTGATCGTAGACGGAGGCTACTCCGCAATGACCATCTAGCCCGCTAAAATAGCCACAAAAAAAGCCGCCGGCTTGCCCAAGCCGACGACTAATAGGATAGGTATCTTGGTTTTAACATGTACCAACAATTGTCAGCACAGCATATTTCCGTGCAAGAATGACAATGAATTCAAATTATTCCTAATTCAATGGAAATTTTGCCTTATTTTACTTTTACCACCACCCGGCATAATCTAATAGATTGTCATAGATTTTCCAGAAAGAAAACTGCTAAAAGTCGTAAATCGTTGATATTAGTAGAGTAATGGATGCACTATTCCTCAGCCTGAACAAAAACAACAGCTTGCATCCAACGATCCTCTTCTTTAAAAGGAACTCCAAAGCACAGCCAACGCCCCGATGAGACATAAAAGGATACACCTTAGTATCTTTGTAATCGCGTACAAGCTACTCGTTTACCTCAACACCTAATTCCCATAAGCTTGTAGCGAGGATAATCTTATATTTTCACTAAAAAAATCTCATGCTACAACAATGATTGAGACAAGTAATGGGCATTACAGAGTAAAAAGTTAAGTACTTGCAAAAAGATAATTTTCATCGAAATTGGGAGCTAGCCCATTCAGGCTACTTAATAATAAGTTTCGGTATTCTTTTTTGAGACTCCCGTCTTGCACTTCTTCAAATTTCCATTCAACAACATTAAAACTTTTTTTGAATCCAAAAGTCGATTGCCGGCGAGACTTAAACAACTATGACTACTAAAACCACCACAACAAAAAGCAAGACTCCAAAGGAACTTTCAGGGGGCGATGTCAAAGCTATCGAGGACCTGCGAGTTTCCTACGAGGATATCACTTCAGAAGTGGGCAAGATCATCATTGGGCAAGAAGCAGTCATCGAGCGAATGCTAACCTGTATGTTGTCCCGTGGACATGCCCTGCTCATGGGCGTTCCCGGATTGGCAAAAACCTTGCTTGTGAACTCTCTTGCTCAAACGACCTCACTTAGTTTCGGTCGCATCCAGTTCACACCCGACTTGATGCCCTCGGACGTCACGGGAACCGAAATCCTCCAATCCACAGGGGAAGGTCTAGAACGTGAGTTCGTTTTTGCTAAAGGACCTCTCTTCGCTAATGTAATTCTGGCAGATGAAATCAACAGAACACCACCTAAGACTCAGTCGGCATTATTGGAAGCCATGCAGGAAAAAAGGGTAACTGTGGCCGGCAAACACCATACTTTGCCGGAACCGTTTTTTGTTTTGGCTACGCAAAACCCAATCGAACAAGAAGGCACCTATCCCTTGCCGGAGGCCCAACTCGACCGCTTTATGTTTCTCATTCAGGTGGAATATCCCTCTCGAGATGAGGAAATTCGGATATCTCAAGAAACTACGACGGGGGATATTCCGAAATTGAAAAAGGTAATTACTGGAAAGAAACTTCGCGAATTCCAAGGATTAGTGGAACGAGTTCCTGTACCTGACCATGTACATGAACTGGCTGTGGACATAGTACGCAGAACCCGGCCAAACTCTGATGAATCTCCTGCTTGGTTGCGTAGGTGGGTACAGTGGGGAGCTGGTCCAAGAGCGGTACAATTTCTAATTCGAGGAGCCAAAGCTCGCGCCGTTTTGCATGGGAATTACATGGCAAGCACGGAAGACATCGAAGCAGTGGCCGAACCAGTGCTATTTCACCGCATTCTAACCAACTTTCATGCTCGTTCGGAAGGAATGACAAGTTCAGAGGTGGTTAAACGCCTTATCACCGAGGCTCGTAAGGAGAAACGATGAGTAGACGACGCAAGTCCTACCTCAAGTACTTGGACAATGAGGCTATTTCCCGCATCACCTCGGAACCCTTGCTCACGCCATTCCCCATGGAAGGGAGCGTATCCGGGCATCACAGAAGTCCCCACAAGGGTTCCAGCGTCGAATTTGCGGAATACAGAGAATATGTGGCGGGAGAAGACCCCCGTCGAATGGATTGGCGAGTATATGCCCGTTCGGATCGGTACTACCTCAAGGAATTCGAAGCAGAAACCAATCTACGCTGCTATCTTACCCTAGATTGCAGTGGCTCAATGGGCTTTGGAGCGACTGAAAGTAAATTGGAATATGCCAAAAGACTAGCCGCCACTTTCGCTTACTTAATTATCGGACAAGGTGATGCCGCTGGTCTCTTGGCCATTCGAGACAAGAAATCTTTCGAATTGCCGGCGAAACGCAACCCCGCTCAGGTTCAGGAAATACTTGAAACGATGGGGCCTCTCAAAGCCAAGGGATCTCCTTCCCTGGTAGATGGCCTGCATGATCTAGCGGAGAGAGTTAGACCTCGAGGAATGACTGTCGTTATATCGGACTTTCTAGATGAACCTAAAGATTTGATAGATGCCATACACCATTTACGCGACCGAAGACACGACATCGTTTTATTTCACCTTATAGACCCTCAGGAAGAAGATTTCCCTTTTGAAAGACCGACTCGCTTCGTTGACTTGGAAGGAGCTGGCTCTCTGATTACCGAACCTGCAGTAATCAGAGAGCAATACCTCGAGAGCATGAAAATTCATCTCGAATCTCTCACTCAAGGTTGCCTCGCGTCTGAAGCTGATCATCGTATCATTCGCACCGATGTTCCCGTGGCTGAAGTACTGGACAAGTTTCTTGGCGAACGCTCTTCAGGCAAGGCCGCATGAACAAGTTAATTCGGTAGAACCAAAGCCCGTTAAAATAAGTCTACATTAGGAACATGACATTCCTTCAGCCTCTAGCATTGTACGGATTACCCTTGGCTTTACTGCCGGTAATCATTCATCTGCTAAACCTCCTAAGGCACCGATCTCAACCTTGGGCAGCTACTCGCTTTCTTTTACAGGCAAGACGGAGTTCATCGAAACTCTCGCGATTAAAACGGTGGCTTACCTTGTTGCTGCGGGTATTAGCCTTAATCGGTTTGGCTTTTGCTCTTTCTCGACCGATGACGGGTGGAGATTCAATGTTTTCCTTTTCCTCCGGAGCACCTGAAGCAATAGCCTTGGTCCTAGACCGGTCCGCGAGTATGGAAACGAAAACAGGAGAAGGGGCAGCAAGCAAACGGGAACTCGCCTTAAAAGCTCTGGAAGATTTTGCGAAGCCTTGGACCGAAAGTAGAATAGTTTTGGTCGATAGCGCCTTGCGAGAACCCGTCATATTGTCTGATTTGTCCACTCTCGCAGATCCAGCCATGGAACGATACCTCGGCTCTACCGAAACTGCGGCCGACATCCCTGCCACTCTGGCAACAACACTCGACTGGCTAGAGGAAAACGGCGTGGCCACCGCCGAAACAGTCATTGCTTCCGACATGCAGGAAAGCAACTGGAAACCTGAGGGAAGTGAAGATGTTCTTCGGCGAATAAAGAAAGTTCTATCTGTAAAGGAAGGGTCATGGCGCACCAGAATTCTCGCCCTGGAAGGTGAAGCTTCCACAAACTCTTCAATTCTCGGTGAAAACCTCTTGCGACGTAGTGAAAAGCTAGATCTTCTCGCAAATCTTCAACGCCGACCGACTGGTGATCTCCCCTTGCGAATCATGGCTAACCTAGACGGCGTCCAAAGTGAAGTCACGGCCGAGTTCAAGGGAGAGAGATTTCTTTGGCGAGCCTCCGTACCTTTGCCGGAAAAGAAAAACCAAGGCTGGCTTTCCCTAAGTCTTTCCCCCGACCTATGCCTCGGCGACAACTCTTGGTATTTCACTTACGGATCTGCAAATCGCCCACATGCCGCGGTAAGGGCTGACCTACCCATTGCTGGAAGGATTTTGCGAGCAGCTGCAGCCAACGAAAAAGGAATACCTGCCGATGTCCTCCCCTCTTCCAACCTAAACAAGGAAGATCTCGCCGGTAGAACACTCATCGTCCTTCAAGGAAACCCTCGGACTCCACAAGAAGCCGAATTATTGAAGTCCTTTGTTAATGGAGGGGGAATCCTGCTGTGTTTTCCTCCCAACTCACAAGAAGGTATAGTAATCGACACCATACAATGGCAACCGGCAGAAAGAACATCTGACTCCGAATCCTCATTTCGCGTCAATGCTTGGAATGAAAACGGTGGAATTCTCGCAAATGCTTCCGACGGCACTCGACTCCCCTTAGGTGAACTATCTACCACCACTCGCAGCATTCCAATTGGCTCCGAACCTTTGGCTTATTTTTCAGACGGTAAGCCATTTCTGTCTCGTAAAATACTGGGCAAGGGAGCGATTTACCTCTTTTCCACTATACCCACGGAAAAGTGGTCCGGTTTGGCAAACGGATATATTCTTGTTCCAGCTATCCAACGTTTAATGGAAGAAACTACATCCACACACTCACCGGCAAGTTCGCTGGCGTGCGGGTCTTCCGAACTTGTGGAAGCAAACGAAATCGAATGCCTTGACTCACTGGAGCGGAAAAAGCCGATTTTGAACGCAGGAGTCTACCTTATCGACGGCAACATGGTAGCCGTAAATCGCCCGCATGAGGAGGATTCGCCTGCCCTCTTACCTCAAGAACAAGCTGTCGATTCTCTGGGTAATGATTTTGTGAGCTATCAAAAAACGGAAGCCTTGGGCAATCAGTCGTCTAGGGCTGAGATATGGACAGTTTTCCTTTACCTGGTTCTCCTTTTACTTTTGGGCGAATCCCTTTTGGGATTACCCGGATCCATCAAAAAACGGAAGGGAGAATCATCTTGATCGATTTTTCGGAATGGCGGTTAGGCTGGTCTTGGCCGGTTATATTAGTGGTGATTGTCGTCATTGCCGTCTGCCTGAGGCTTTGCATAATTACTTGGATACGTTCAGGAAGAAAAAAATCCATAGCATGGCTGGAAGCTCTAAGGTTCATTATCGTAGGTTTAATTCTTGTCACATTGGCGAACCCTGAGCGAGTCGAACGAATAGAAAGAGATTCCGAACCCGAAATACTCTTACTAGCAGACGCTTCCGAGAGCATGAATACACGCGATGTAAATGACTCTAACGGAACGATACTCACCCGTTCGGATTGGGTTAAAAAGTCACTTGCTCAACCTTGGCGCTCCGAACTCGAAAAGACGGCAATTGTTTCTGAACTATCTTTTTCTTCAGCAAGTGGCAGCGAGGCAACAGACCTCTCGCTTCCCTTGCAAGAAGGACTTGATCGTGTTTCAAATCTTAAGGCTGCTCTATACTTCACCGACGGAGACGCAAACACAGGTCCGTCGCCACTATCTCTCGCTGGGCGTTGCAGAGCTGCGGGAGTCCCCACATACGTTGTTCGAGTCGGCAAAGACAAACCTCTACCCGATCTAGTCCTCGAAGACTTCACCGCACCTTCATTTGCTCTTCTTGATGAAAGATTAACGGTCAGTTACCGGATTTCAAACGCCTTTCCCGAGCGGGTGGAAACGACCTTGAAACTGATGGGAAACGATGAACAAGTCGCCATTAAACCGATCATTTTGCCAGGAGGTGAAGAAGTTAGCGGAACCATGTCTTGGCTACCTACAATGAAAGGGGATATGCAGTTACGGGCAGTGCTTCAAGAACATGCGGGAGAAAGTATTCTCGAAAACAATACAAGAGAGCTCGAAACTCGAATTGAAAGCAAAGTACTCAAAGCCCTCATCGTAGATTCGTTTCCTAGGTGGGAATATCGATTTCTACGCAACGCTCTAGAACGAGACCCAAGAGTCGACATGAACTGTATACTACTCCACCCGGGAATGAATCCCGGCAATGGACTGGGATACCTTAGGGAATTCCCCGGTTCTCCTGAAGAACTAGCCCCCTACGACGTAGTCTTCATTGGGGACATTGGACTGGAAGAAGGAGAATTGACTAAAGACGACTGCGAGGCATTGGCCAACCTTGTTCGCCTTCAAGCATCCGGGGTCATTTTTCTTCCTGGTCGGCGAGGGCGTCAAACCAGTCTTGCCGAAAGCCCCTTGGGAGACCTTATTCCCGTTGCCTTCGATCCGGCCAAACCAAGAGGAGTGGGCACATCCAATTCTTCGGCTATCACACTCACAAAAAAAGGTCGCAATCACTGGCTCACTACTCTTAGAGGAGCGGGCGAACCTGATGTTCAATTCTGGGAACGACTTCCGGGATTTCATTGGTCAGCCGCGGCCCTCAAGAGTCGGCCCGGTTCCGAAGTGCTTGCAGTACACTCGATCTTTAGAAACGAATGGGGACGGATGCCGGTGCTGGCCATTCGCTATGTCGGAGCCGGCAAAACCCTCTACCTAGGAAGTGACTCCGCATGGCGATGGCGTCGAGGAGTCGAAGATAAATACCACTATCGTTTCTGGAGTCAGATAGCCCGATGGATGGCACACGGAAGGCATCTTTCGGAAGGAGATGGGATGAAAGTCATACACAGCCCGGAAAGGCCAAAGACAGGTGAAAACGTCTACCTTCGCTGCATAGTCTTGGACAAAGACGGTTTTCCCCTCAAAGAAGGCCCTGTAGAAAGTATGATTGAGCACCCTGGAGGAGAAAACGAAAGAATCTTTTACGAACCTGCTCCTGAAGGAGAAGGCGTCTTTCTGGCAACCTTTCGGACGCGTCAATCCGGACCGATCAAAATCAGAACGGAAGTCACAAAAGCCGATCGTTTTCTGGAAACCAACTTGCAAGCGGAAAGTCATGGTCTGGAACGACTTGGTCGACCGGCTCGAACTGGGGACCTTCGAGAACTAGCAAGACTCACAGGCGGCAAATATGGTCTTGCTGAAAACCTGGAAAGCATAGTTCAAGCCATAGCCACCCTGCCGGCTCCGGATCCTCTGGAACGAATTCATCGCCTAAGGACTGATCTCTATTGGGGATTATTCCTTTGTGGATTGCTTGCAATTTACTGGACTGGCCGCAAATTCGCGGGAATGATTTAGCCATGAAGCAAATAAACCCAAAACATGCACCTCTGCCGGAAAGTCTTCGGCGAGCAACCATTCATTTGGGTAAAAGGGTTAGCAAGCTAGCCCACACTCGTGGCGTAGGTGCCTTTGCTGGATGTCTGCTGGCATCTTGGCTAGTCCTTTTTGCCAGCGATCGATTATGGGACACGCCGGCCATCGTTCGAATTGTTCTAGCGGTTGTTGGTTGGGCGGGAGCGGCCTTAATGTTTTTGGCATGGTATCGTGGTGGCATTCTCCTCCCTCGATCAGAAATCCATTTAGCAAAATTACTTCGGAGCAAATTCGGCGGCCCAGGTGATCGTTTCCTAGGAGTCCTCGAACTTGCTAGTCGCTCCCCTGAGGAAACGCGTCATTCAGACGCTCTATTTGAGGCCGCCGCTAAAAAAGTGGAACAAGAAATCAGTGGACTGAAACTTGATGAAGCGATCGACGTTAGGCCAGCAAGACGCGCCCTAACATTCTGCGCAGGAGCAACTATAATTGTAGGTATAATAAGCTTCACGCTCCCGGAAGTAGCGCAAAATGCATGGGAAAGGTGGGTCCTGCCATGGAACAACTCCCCTCGCCTCACTTTAACTACACCGGAATGGTTTCCTGCTCAAACGTTCTGCGCCCGAGGCGAACCAGTGCCCTTACGTTGCATTCTTTCGAAGGATTCTCGCAGGAAACCAGAGGAAGCCATCCTCACTTCATCTACCGGCCAAGAGTTTTTGGCAAAAAGAAATGGTCTTATTTACGAGTTTGTTCTCCCCGGACAATTCGAGGCCAGAGACTGGGTGCTGGAAGTGGGAGACGCGAGAGCCATTCTTCAAGTTACGCCATTGGAACGCCCTCGCATTGAGCGACTGGATGCCGTCGTGGACCTCCCTGATTATTTAGGATATCCAAAAGAGCGAAAGGCCATAAAAGGGAATCGGTTAAAGGTTCTAAAGGGCACTAACCTCTATGTGAAAGGTTTTTCGAACAGACCCCTCGATCAGGTCGGCGTTCGTTCTAAAAGTGCCCATTTCGATGTTGCCACAGACAAGGAAAATTTCGAAGTCGAGTTCGGCATTGTCGAAGAGTCCTTTGACTCCCAAATTAGATTCACGGATATTTTCGATCTTTCCGCTGCAACGCCGACTGTGCTTACAGTGACCTCTATTCCGGACGATGCACCACAAGTTGATTTCGAAAACCTGCCTGGTGAAAACGCGATTCTTGAAACTGAAACCTTGGATCTTCGCGTTATCGCAAAAGATGACTACGGCATCACTACCTTGGAACTCCATCTCGGCGTTCATGCAAGCGATGGACAATCTCACGAACCCGACAGACTTTCAAAGAAGGAGGAAAAGGCTGTCGACACCAAGACTCTAGACCTTGCCTTCCCCTTCGATCCCTCTTTTCTCGGACTCAAGGGAGGAGACCTTGCAATCCTAACCGCCAAGGCGGTTGACAGGGCGCCGAACAGAGAGCCCTCAGTCTCTAGGGAAATCATTCTGCATGTCGTAGGTCCCGAAGAACATGCAGAAGCCGTTCGTCGACAGATGGAGGAAATCCTAGCCCAAGTTTCCGAAATCGCCAGAGAAGAGGAAGCCATTATGCTGGAAACCGTTCGGCTATCCGACGAGGCTTTCGATGAACTCGACGAACGCCAATCGGACAAGGCATTGGAAAACTTAGCGGAATCGCAAAGAGACAACGCTCGAGATCTTAGAGAAACGGCAGAAGAAGGTGCTGAAACTCTTCGAGAAGCACTGCGAAATCCTCTTTTCGATGAAAACACCCTAAAGGAATGGAGTGAAACCCTCCGCAAGATGGAGGACGTCGCCTCGAGCGAAATGGCAAAGGCGGCTCAAAGCATCGACCAAGCTAAAGCAAACCCTTCGTCCGCCAAGCCCAATTTGTCGGAGGCTGAACAATCCGAAGGAGATGCCCTGGAAAGCTTGAGAGAGATACTGGAAGAAGCAAACGAACAGCTTGACGATCTCGAGGCACTTACCCTCGCGCAACGGTTAAGGCAGGTACAAAAAACCGAGGATCGTCTTGGCGAGGTTCTAGTTTCCCACTTGCCGAGCACTATCGGTCAACGCTCGAATGCTCTACCCAAGTCACAACTGAAGGTACAGAACGAACTGGAAAACACTCAAATTGATGCTCATGTTGAAACTGAACTGCTCCAAGGAGAAATTAGCCGCTTTCACGAAAGAACAGGCCGAGACAAATATGGAGCAGTCGGAAAACTCATGGAGGAAGAAGGAGCTGCCGAAGGTTTGCGAAAAGGCTCAGAACTTATTCGAAAGAACATAGCTTTTGCAGCGCTAGACAACTTAGACCATTGGTCGGAAAAGTTTGAAGAATGGGCGAACATGCTGGAGGAAGAAGAAGATGGAGGCGGTGGTGGCGGTGGTGCTGGTGGTGGTGGCGAAGCCAAGGACATCACTGCCCAAATCGTAGCCTTGCTTCGCATTCGAGAAAAACAAAAGGCCATCATGGGCAAGACAAAGTTGCTTGAAGATCATTTCAAAAAGGAAGTCCGCAAGGAACGGTCAACGCTCCTTGCCGAGAACCAAAGGGATCTGATGACCGACCTGACCGAGGTTCAAGTCGATATAGCAATCGAAGAAATCAACCCCGTATTTGATGATGCTCACACCTACATGGCCTCATCCGCCTCGGGATTGGAAAAAGAAGATTACGGAAAACCGACCACACTAGCGCAAACACAATCCCGCGATTCAGTAAGCGACATCATAAACTTGCTCATTGAAGCCGCCCAATCGGGTTCTCAAGGTTCCTCTGCAGGAAGCTCACAAGCTCTTCAATTCCTCCTCAGCCAACTTTCCGGCCAAAAACCCGGACAAGGCAAAGGCATGATGCCTGGGCAAACGGGTGGTGGCAGTCAACAAGGGGGAGACACGAATCAAGAGCACGCGACCACTTTAGGCGATGCCGATGGCATTGCTCCGGGAAAACGCAAACCGCAACAGGCTGGAGGAGCATCTGGAGTGCCACCACCGGAGTTCCGCAGAGCCATGGAAAACTACTTTCGGCAAATCGAGGAATAATTAATCGTGAAAAGCTGTCTTACTCTGTTTTTTATCTGGGCCGTTCTTCCTTGCAACACCCTACGGGCACAGAAATTGTTCGAAGAAGCCAACGACGACCTTGTGCGACAAATTGACAGGATGTACAAAAACGGTCTGGATTACCTTGCCAAGAGCCAAACGGACGGTGGCAACTGGTCCGATAATTCCTACGGTTCCGAAGCGGGGGTCGTAGGTCTTGCAACCTTGGCTTTGCTTGCCCGAGGAGATGATCCAGAATTTGGCCCCTATCGCTTAACCGTTAAGCGTTCCCTAGATTACGTACTTGCCCGTCAAGATAAGAAAACCGGCTACATTGGCTCATCCATGTACAATCACGGATTCGCGACGCTCGCCTTGGCGGAAGCCTATGGCATAACCAACGACCTCCGACTAGGCCCCGCGCTACAGCAGGCGACCGACTTGATCTTGGGCTCGCAAAAAGGCAATACAAAGGGTGCTTGGCGCTATGGACCTGAAAGCAAAGATGCTGACACCACCGTTTCCGGTGCCCAAATGGTAGCTTTGTTTGCCGCAAGAAACGCCGGACTGTCCGTACCCGAATCAGCAATTGAAAAAGCGATTGAATTTTTTATCTCTTGCCAAGATTCCAGCGGTGGTTTCGGCTACACTTCCAAAAGCGGACCTAACCAGCCCCGCTCAGCCATAGGTTGCCTTGTTCTAGCACTATCCAAAGATACCGATTCAAAAGCTTACAAACAGTCCGTTAAATATTTAATGGAAAATGCCTCCCACGACGGCCAAGGGCATAAGTTCTATAGTCTCTATTACACATCCCAAGCAGTCTTCCGAGCAGACCCTTCACTCTGGCGAGTATGGAATTCCAAAAATGTAAAACGACTTCTGTCTTCCCAATCTGACGACGGCAGTTGGAGCGGGAATTATGGAAAAGCTTTTTCCACCTCTGCCGCGCTGCTTTCCCTAGCGCTTAATTACAGATACCTTCCGATTTACGAAAGATGACGACATTATCTAAAATTCTAGCAGGAATAGTTCTGCTTACCGCGAGTTTCTCGACGGCATTGGCTCAAGAAGTCAATACGCTCATCCAATTGAAAGTCGATGCTCCCCTAGAAGCAAAAGCCAAAGCCTTTCGAATCGAACTCAATGCCCAACCTCAAGTAGACCAAGTCAAGGCAAAGGCTGAGGTCTTGATTGAAAGAAATGGAGAACGCATTAGGATAGTTGAAGCGCCAAATGTTTCTTTGACCCCGAACAATGTATCCAAAAAGAATGAGGCTTCACCTGAAAAGGTCGACACATCGGACAGCCTACGACTTTTCGACGGTTCGCAAATCAGAGGAAGCCTCATTGCGCTAACAGGTAATCGTATTCTCCAATGGGAGAACGAATCGGCTGCCAATCCACTGTCTTTTCGCTTTTCGGCCGTCGACTCGATCGTACTTGCCACGCGCACCGCTACTGAACAAAAGCAGATTGGCGAAGACGGCAGCAAAGTCTTGCTGAAGTTCACGAACGGAGATCGATTAAGAGGGCAACTTCACAAAATCGAAGCAAAGACAGTTGCAGTACAAACGGACTTTGCAGGAATACTAAAGACACCAAGAGAAAAAATCAGCTCAATCATCCTCTTGCCGCCAAGTCACCAAAGCCTTTACGATGCTTCGTACGGATTTTCTGGTTGGAACGCGAGTAGCAAGAATGCCTGGAGATACGAGGATGGTGGACTAGTAACCTCTGCGTCGGGAAGCCTGAGTAGAGTTCTGCCGGAAAAAGATGCCGTTGAAATTGAATTCCAAGCCAACTGGGAACGCTCTCTTTATTTCCGTGTACAGATGTTTTCGGATAATCGGTCCACATCCAGTTCCAGTAGATACGGGAGTATCGGCTACGACTTTTCCTTTTCCAACAACAGGCTCAACCTGCAAGTTGCAAAACGCAAAAAAGGTCGTCTTACTCGAGAAACCATTGGTTCGGCAGAAATCAAAGATTTGCTCCGTATGAAATCGGCTCGCTTTCGGATTTTCGGGAATCGCAAGACCAAGCAATTCGGCGTTTGGGTAAATGATCGAAAAATGGCCAGTTGGAAAGATGGTGATGAGGAATTCATTCCCATTGGAAACACCGTATCCTTCTACAACCAAGGCGGCAGCTCCTTTCTTCGTCTAAATGAAACCTCAATTTCCGGTTGGGAAGGCGACTACACTCCCGTCGAAGAACCCCCAGAGGAAGAGAAAGTAAACACTCGCGTAACCTTTGCAAACGGAGATTCCACCGCATCCGAAATTGGTGCCTTAATCGATGGGAATCTCGAAATAAAAACAAAGAGGGGAACTTTCAAAACGCCTATTGAAAGAATTCGCTCCATATACTTCCCTCTAAAAGACGAATTAACAACCAAGCCTACGACAGAAAGAGTATGGTTAACAGGGTCTTCAGGAAATCTGGCCCTAAATCTTAGAGACATTCGTAATGGCATGGCCAAAGGGGAAAACCCCAACTTTGGACTAGTAGAAATTTCCATTTCACGAGTTCGAAGACTGGCCTGCAACATTCATTTGCTCGAACTTGAAAAATACTTGGCCCAACTACGATTGGCTCGACAGGCACTTGATGCCCGCAACCTTGAAACCGCCGATCAGATTCTTCAAAAAACGAACCCGGCAATGAGGGGATGGCTATGGGGTCGCCTCGCCTTTCATGCAAAAGCTCTTTCGAGTAGCGAAATCCTCAGCTTTGCGCCCCATCCCGAATCAGGTCTCGCCGGCGCTGACTTCGCAGAGGACTCCCAAACTATTCTAACAGTTGGCAAAGATGCCACCTTTGGACTTTGGAATGGGCACGCCCGGCTAGCTTCGGGCAAAATAAAGGGAAGCGAAAGCCTTCATGGCGAGCTTGGTCGCTTTCCCAACGAGACTCAACGGTTCACCACGATTTCTCGCGATTTCTGGCTTGGACAGTTCGAAGTAACCCAAGAACAATACGAGAAACTCGTGGGAGAAAATCCAAGCACTCGGAAATCTCCCAAGTTTTCAGTTGAAAAGACATCATGGTTTGATGCCACAGAATATTGCAAACTTCTCAACGAGAAATTTCCGCCTGCCAACGGATACGTATATCGTCTTCCCACCGAAGCCGAGTGGGAGTACGCCTGCCGCGCTGGAACAACCGGGCCTTTTACTGGATCTTCAATCGCTTCCATACCCAACGACGACACCGCCTACTCCGAACACCTGTCAAAGGTAGCTTGGTTTTCCGAAAATTCAAATAATGCGCCCCATGCCGGCGGAGAAAAAGATGCCAATGCTTACGGTCTTCACGACATGCATGGTAATCTCTGGGAATGGTGTCTAGATCATGTCGAAGTAAACAAGCAAAACATGCTCAAGAGCCGAATACCCGGTGCTGTTGACCCCCTTATAACGGAAGGACGTTGGCGCTCTTTACGAGGTGGGTCTTTCAATGTCGGATTCAACCGATGCCGGTCGGCTTATCGCGGAGCCAACGATCCTGGAGTCAAGAGAGACGATCGAGGTTTTAGAGTGGCCCTCGCCCCCGATCTCTCTCCAGACGCCAATTCAACGAATATAGAAATAGGAAAACCACATTTAATTGGAGAACTCGGACTGCGACTCATGCCGATTCCGGCAGGATCTTTTCTAATAGGTAGTCCGGAGAAGCTCCCCGGAGGTTGTGCAGTCAGTGTACCCCAAACGGATCATATTTTAACAGGCAACGCAAAGGGTGAACTTTATCTATCCGACCTCGCGGGAAGATCTCCACGCAGCATAGGTCAAAAATTACCGTCAGCAGTAACTGCTATGGCAGCATCCCCTGACGGCAAGCATCTATTCACTGGTTGCAGTGATGGATCGACACACCTTCTAACACTTGCTGATGGAAAAAAAATCGCCTCTTTCTCTGATCACAAATCTCCCGTTACAACAGTTGCGTTCTCACCAAAAGAGAATCGTTTGGCATCCTCCGAGCTAGCGGGGAAAGCAGTAATAAGAAAACCTGACCCCAAAGTGAAGCCTGTCTTCCTAAAAGGACATTCCGCAAGATTCGACAATATCGATTTTTCTCCCGACGGAACACGCGTTATGACTTCCGGACCTGGTGCACCTCCCGCTCTTTGGAACAGTGCAGACGGTGCCTTTCTTCTACACTTGAAAATAGAATTAGAAGATGTCGTAACCGCTCGTTTCGCACCCGATGGACAAGGTGTATCTGTTGCTTGTAGGTCAGGTCGCATTCTATTTTGCGAACCTTCGACTGGACTCACCTACAACAGAATTACTCTTCCAGGAAGAGAACTAGCCGATCTACATTATTCTCCCGAAGGGAATCGTATACTAGTTGTTACTGAGGAGGGTCTTTGCTCGATCCGAAGCATTCCCCAATCGGAAGCTATAAGAATAGTTGAAAAAGACGGTTCACTCACCAGCTCACGGGATTACTACTTCGATCTTGCTAGGCATAACATGTCACCTTCCTCTCTTCCTTCCACGCTCGAAGCTTTTTTGCGCAAGCATGGACAAGCACTAGATGGCGAAAAACTTCCCAAAAGTTGTACTCGATCTCCCGACAATGCCTGGATTCTATCAACTACTGACGGATCATTGAGACTATGGCGCTCAGAAACAGGAAAGCTAGAAGCTATTCTTGCCGAAAAACTATCCGCCCCATTCGAATCAAGTGCGTTCTCTCCCGACGGGTTATTCGCCTCCGGTCGTCTAGCAAGCGGACAAATTCTCTCTTATCCCGCCTTCCCGCCATCCGATAGCACCAATTCCGATCCATTACCGAACGCCGACCTTATACGTTCATGGTTCAACTCTTCGCCCCTTCGCTAAAGCTTGCGAAAAAAAAATCGACTTTTCATCCCAACCGATTTGCATTTAATCAACCAGCTGGTGTAGGATACTATAGTTAATCAAATTAAACTTTAAGGCATGAAGAAAAAACGCCAGTCAGAACCCGAACCCATTCAATATCGAGTCCGATACAAAACTGAGGGAAACATCACGCCAGTAGTAAAATACTTCATGGCAACCTCTGCAGAACAAGCCTTGGAAATGTTCGCGTATTCTTGTCGAGCACTTCAACCCATACCTGAAGTTTTAGATTTTTCTGAATGGAATCGATGGTCGGAAGACTGGACGAACATTCCACAGACAGTTGCCATCCAAGAAGCAACCGAGCAACCATCTGGAACCTAGTTGCAACGGCTATTTGCGGTACATGAACGACCAAAAAATCAAGAGCTAATTCTGGTTGCGGTTTATCACAAAGACTCACGAACTGGAAAAGCTCATAATTTTTTTGTTGAGCCAACGAGGAACCTCTCTATTAAGAGGTTGTCCAATGCCCATTGTTATAGCCGTGCGCGATAAAAAATTCAGATCATGTTCGAGATGACTCGATCGTCCTATCATATTTTCCGTAGAGTTAATCTGCATCTATTTGTGTCTTTGGTTTTTTTCGGTGTTTCTTGCGGCGGTCCCGCTCCCCCTCCGCCAGACGCTCCCCCCCCTCATCCAAATTTGTTTTCGCCCACAGGCAACCAAATCCCATCGAACCCTCAAGAGCCAAAAACAACTCAAAACTACGAAAAAAAGAGCCTGGTTACACTTGAAGCTCTTGGAGATGTGTGGATATTGGTACAGAATGCCCAAGGTGTGGAATTACAATGGCAAAACTTGCGTAAGGGAGAACGTCTGCCAGTTGCCAAGCAAGGGTCCATTTCAATCACTTCATCAAATGGCAAAGCCCTTAGAGTGTTGGATCATAAGGGTCGCTCCCTAAAGGAACCAACGCAAAAAGAAGGAATAACTATTTTCCGTCTTCCCTGAATGCACAACGAACAAATTTCGTATTTTATTGAACGGATATTCAAAACCCTAGTCTTTACTAATGACGAAAGTCAGTTTGTTTCAGTCTAGTTTGTTTTTCTAAGCCAGAAAGCGCCAGGATTATACTCCTGGCGTTTTCTTTGCAAAAAACAGTAAGTCATTGGTTATCAATGCATTTATCTTGGAAGAAATGAAATGGCACCCTGATAGAACCTACTGAAATTTACGAAAAAGAGGTAACTGAGATGAACCCGAGCTAGGATTCACCTCAGTATTCTCTTCGACAGGTACAGGAGGCTGCTCCAAATCCACGGAAACCTTTGAGCAAAGACCACGCAAAAAACTCAAGGATAACTGGCTCCAGCCATAGGTAATGCTTGTCGCTTCATCGAACACGGCCCGACGATACCTCCATATCACCAAGTTGCCATTCTCCGAATCTCTTTCATGAGGAACCCCCAACAAGGCTTCAATCTCCAATTGATTCCTTCCCAAAATAAAAAAATCCAAATTCCCTTTCCTCAAGACTGGTTCGTCAGAAGAAGCACTTTCTCCATCTTCCGGAGGAATGGCATGCATACCATCATTGCCAGAAGAGAACTGATTTCCCTTGCATCCAAATAAGCAAATACAAACTAAGAGTAAAATGCCGCGATTCGTTACGAGGGGATGCATGAGACAAAAAATAATAAATAAACAATAGAACTACAATCAGTCATTGCGAGCTTCATTTTCAAGTTTGCATAGATTGACTTTCAATTGATGTAAGTGTATAATATTTAATGGTTTCACGTTCTAAACGCCTCAACAAAAAAGTGGTTCTTTCGGTAGGTAAAATCGTAGAAGAAATCGCACCCGCAAACGGTCGTGTCAGAGTTGGTGAGATAATTCTAGTAAGGGAAGGTCGCAGGCGCTCCTTTGAGCTCATTCAACTCAATCCACATAGTCTTGAACCGATCCGTCGTGGAGACTTCGCTCATTACAAACGTTTTCGTGTAACTGAAAATCGGTGCAAACTCTTGAACAAATCAAAGTTTGAAAAAAACGCTCGTTTCGACTCGGCGACGTTATTTGCAAAGTTTACCTATATCATTTAAGGTACGGGCGAATAGTAA
>JABHOU010000042.1 GCA_018695085.1 Opitutia bacterium
AAATTCCCTTTGTAGTATCGCGTATCGTGCTTCAGGATTTTACGGGAGTTCCTCTTCTTGTTGATCTTGCTGCCATGAGAGATGCCGTGGCAAAACTTGGTTCTGATCCTTCACTGATAGAGCCATTGGTACCCGTTGACCTAGTTGTCGATCATTCGGTTCAGGTTGATAAATCGGGAACTGCCGATTCCTTTAGTCGTAATATTCAGCTGGAATTCGAACGAAATCGCGAGCGTTATGAATTTCTCAAGTGGGGTCGACAAGCCTTTGATACCTTCACCGTAGTTCCACCTGCCATAGGTATTGTTCATCAAGTAAATCTCGAATATCTGGCCAAGGTTGTCTTTGATAAACAGGTGGATGGTCAACGCCTACTGTATCCTGATTCCTTGGTCGGGACAGATTCCCACACCACAATGATAAATGGTCTCGGGGTTGTTGGATGGGGCGTCGGAGGAATTGAGGCGGAAGCGGGAATGCTAGGTCAGCCCGTTTATTTCCAGACACCCGAGGTTATAGGCGTAAATCTCGAAGGATCGTTGCGTGATGGAGTTACCGCAACCGATTTGACTTTACGTATTACTCAAATGCTTCGGGCGGAGAAAGTAGTCGGGAAATTTGTCGAATTCTATGGCAACGGAGCGGAAGCGCTTTCGCTTGCAGACCGTGCAACCATTGCTAACATGGCACCCGAGTATGGGGCAACGATGGGTTTTTTCCCTGTCGATGATGCAACGCTCGATTATCTTCGCATTACGGGGCGTACGGAGGATGAGATCAACTTGGTAAAATCCTATCTCCAGGCCCAGGGGCTCTTTGGTATGCCCAAGGCGGGCGAACTCTTATATTCTAAAAATCTTGATTTGGACTTAGCGGCGATTTCTCCTGCCGTTGCCGGTCCTAAACGACCGCAAGATCGTATCGACCTTCAATCGCTTAAAGGTAGTTTTCATTCCCTCTTGAAACGGTCTCTTGGAGAAGATGGCTTCGGCGTGCCTTTGGACAATCTTAAGGACACGGTTTCGGTCGGAGCCAATGGGGCGGGACATGAAATTGGTCATGGTTCTGTTCTGATTGCCGCGATCACGAGTTGTACAAACACAAGTAATCCAAGTGTAATGATAGCGGCTGGGTTGCTCGCGAAGAAGGCCGTTGAGCGTGGTCTTAAAATAAAGTCTTCGGTCAAGACTAGTTTGGCTCCGGGATCCCGTGTGGTGACCGACTACTTGGTCGAAACGGGATTACAGCGATATTTTGACGAGCTAGGTTTTCATCTAGTGGGTTATGGATGCACCACTTGCATAGGCAACAGTGGACCCCTCGCTCCCGAAATTAAATCTGCAATTGATCAAGGCAATCTGGTAGCGGCAAGCGTTCTTTCCGGCAATCGAAACTTTGAGGCTCGAGTCCACAGTGCGATTAAAGCAAACTTTCTTATGTCCCCGCCATTGGTTGTAGCGTACGCATTGGCTGGAACGGTGGATGTGAACCTTGATGAAGATTCCTTGGGATTGGATTCGAGCGGTAATCCTGTATATCTTCGCGATCTTTGGCCTTCAACTGAGGAAGTCGATGCCTGTGTCGCTAAGGGACTGAAGCCATCCATGTTCACGGATAGATACGGTTCTATTGACGATGCCAATCCCGAATGGAACGGAATTAAAGCTCCGGCTGGATCCTTATTTGCGTGGGATGAAAAAAGCACTTACATTCAGAATCCGCCTTTTTTCGAGGCATTTAGCCTCGATATTTCGCCCATCGAACCTCTTGCCGATTTGAGGACGCTGGCTTTGCTCAGCGATTCCGTAACCACCGACCATATTTCACCGGCTGGGGCCATCCCCCTAGATGGCCCCGCAAGCAACTTCTTGCAGGAAAAGGGAGTGAGCCAGAGTGATTTCAACTCTTTCGGGTCTCGGCGAGGCAATGATCGCATTATGACTCGAGGTACTTTTGCGAATGTCCGCATCAAGAATCTAATGGCAGATGGCAAGGAAGGTGGATATACGAAATTACAACCCGATGGTGAGATCCTCCCCATTCACGATGCTTCGCAACTCTACAAGGAAAGAGGCGAATCGTTAATTGTATTTGGCGGCAGCGACTATGGAATGGGTAGCTCCCGTGATTGGGCTGCAAAAGGTACTGCTTTGCTCGGCGTAAAGGCAGTCGTTGCTAAGAGCTTTGAGCGTATTCATCGTAGTAATCTCATTGGGATGGGGGTTCTTCCCTTGGAATTTTCAGGTGGCGAGGATGCGGAAACTCTTGGCATTGACGGGACCGAAACCTTTTCTCTTCCTAAACTTGGAGATGATTTGGTACCCGGTGAAGAATTCGACTTAGTGATTCGTAAATCCGATGGCGCTGAATCCAGTGTAAAAGTTCGCGTTAGAGTGGATACCGGAATTGAAGTGCAATACTACCGACATGGCGGTATATTGCCATATGTCCTCCGTAAGCTCATAAGCGAATCAACATAAATACGAGAAGACTGGTTTTGCAAAATGGGCGAAGCAAGAAAGCCAATGTACCAGGTCTGCACCCATACAGGCTATGCCTTCGTCAAGGTGACCGGACGAGCTTCTTATTTGAATTGTGATCCCTTGCGTCGCTTTCTGAGAGGGATGATGGAGGAGGGACATCGAAATTACGTTTTGGATTTTGCTGATTGTTCGGGTTTGGATAGTACTTTCTTAGGTATATTGGTCGGTGTAGCGCTTGCTGTTCGCAGCGAAGGAGAAGAAGGTTCAATGACGCTGCTGAGCCTTGGAGAACGAAATCTCGAAACGGTGGAAAATCTTGGGATACATCGTATCGCTCACGTACGCCCCAAATTGGAAATGACAGATCTCGATCAACTTGAAGCTGTCGATAGCGGATCCGATGATGAAGCGATTTCTGCTCGCGAGGTGTGCGAAGCCCACAAACGATTGATGGAATTGAACGAAAGCAATGCGAGGAAATTCCATGACGTAGTTTCTTTTCTCGAGCAACGAATGGACGAGGGCGCGAATGGTGATTCTGCCCGAACCGCAAACAATGCTCGCTGAAGCCCTGCTTCTTGCGTGTGGCGTGCTGGTTGGCGCCGCTTTAATTTGGCCTCTCTTATCAAAAGCCAAGAGAGAGAATGCTGAACTTGACGAGGAAAAACAACTCATCGAGCAAGAGAAGAAGAGTGTCGACAACTTCATGCACAACCTCGTTACCGCGATTGGTGAGGGTGTAGAGCGGGGTGAACTGTTTCGCAGAATTGCCCATACTGCAGTCCAAAGCACAGGAGCCATGAGTGCTTGCGTTTACGAGCGTGTAGAACATGGCAAATTGCGAGGTGCGGCCGTGGAAGGGCTATTTCCTCCTCAACGGCGACAGATTCGTCTTGATGACGAAGCCACCTCCACTCGAGCCCGCTTTCTAGAGAAAATACTACGTTCGGAAATTTTGGAATCAGGAGAGGGTGTTGTTGGAGAGGTAGCCCGTACAGGCAAGCCGGTTATTATTCAAGACGCGGTCAACGACCCTCGGGTTCCCCGTCATGCCGATCCCGCCCTTGCTGTGAGGTCCATTATTTTTTCCCCGATGCAGTTCAATGATCAATTGATCGGCGTACTCGTTGTGGCCAACCCCGCAAGTGGACTTCCCTTCTCGGAAACCGACTTTTCACTTGTCAATTCGCTTGCCGAACAAGCTTCGTTGGCAGTGCGTAATTCTGACGTCATGAATCTCCGAATAGATAAAAATCGGCTCGAAATGGATCTTTCTATTGCTCGAAACGTTCAGGCTCTTTTTCTTACGGAAAAATTTCCTGCTTCCAAGGATTTGGATGTGGACGCCCGCTACATTCCTTCTGCTCAAGTCGGTGGCGACTTTTATGATTTTCACAAAATCGGTCGATCTCGATACGCTATTGCGATAGCGGACGTGTCGGGCAAAGGAGTACCCGCTTCCTTGCTCATGGCTATTTGTCAAACTAACCTTCGCCATTTCGTCAAGCGTGCCCATTCCCCTTCAGAAGTATTGGTGAAATTGAATCGGGATCTGAATGAACGAATGAGGCACGATATGTTCATCACGCTTTTTCTTGGCATTGTCGATACCGACAAGAATACCCTTACCTATTCTCGGGCCGGGCATGAACCGGGTTTATTGCTTCGAGCTTCTGCAGGGGGCAATCCGAATGTCGAAACTTTGCGAGGTGAAGGAATGGCCATCGGAATGGTTCCCAACGAGCTTTTCGAGGAAATCGTTAGTGAGCAAACCTGCTCTTTTGAGCAAGGCGATGCACTTGTGCTTTTTACCGATGGTGTTACGGAAACCACCAACCAACATGATGAGGAATACTCTCTCGCCCGCCTCATTGCGAAACTTGAGAAGTTCGGGGGAGGAACTGCCAATTCGTTCAATGAGGAGTTGCTCGGCGAGTTGGAGAAATTTGCGGACCAGTCCAATGATCGTGATGACGTCACCATCATCACGGCTCGAAAACTTTAAATCTTACTAGCGGCTAGTCTATCTTGCCCTCGTCGTATTCGATCACATCAGCGAAAGAGATCAAGTCATCGCGGTCTCCCGCTCCCATGTCGACCTTAACCTCTTCCAGCTTCTCTTTTGCCATGGAGCTCATGCCCATCTGTACGACTTTGCGGTTCCATTTGTGAACTTGGAGTTCATGCGGCAGCAAGGCTTCGAGCCGATCGCAAATGTCTTTTTCGTTGATACCATCTCTAACGATATCGATTACTTCCTGCGGCTCTATGCCCAAGTGCAGGCATAGAAAACCATCGAATCCCTTAGTGAAGTTCCGTTGATAACTTTTAGGTAATTCTCCTGCCAGATGCTTGCGAATTTTCGCAAGAAAGCGCGGTAGATGCAGCAGTCCACATGGATGTGCTTCGTATGGGGAGGGCAGATCCCGAAGGATTGCCCCAGTCGGACCTTGTTCATATTGATGTTCTTCCATGTTTGCCACGCCTTTCAACAATCGCTTTTAAAGTTCGATGCATATCTCCAACTACATTGTCCGGGCAACGCCAAAACGATGAACATAATTAGTCGAGTCACGAGGTATCTGTTCCGCTACAAGGGTCTTTTCATTTCCACACTTCTCATGGCAGGTGCCATGACGGTTCTCGCCGTAGCGGTGCCATGGGTGATTCAGCAGGTACTAGACCAAATGTTTGAACATGGTGTGCATGAAGTCAAATTGCTGCTCCAAGGCACGGGAGTTATTGCTGGGCTATATCTTGTCCGCGAAATCTTTAATTGTATTCGCATTCGCATCAACAATACACTGGAGCAGAAAGTCATTCTCGATCTTCGGCAGGATTTACACGACAAACTTCTGGGACTGCCAATTGCGTTTTATGATCGTCGAAAGAGTGGAGACATTGCTTCCCGAGTGGTCGAGGACGTGCAAAATGTGGAAAGAGCCATCCTCGATGGTACGGAGCAAGGTTCAGTTGCAATTCTAACTATTGCGGGAGTCGCCACGGTTATGTTTGTCCATGAGCCCACTTTGGCGGCTTTTGTTTTTCTCCCATTGCCCGTGCTGTTCGTGATGGCGTGGAAGTACGCAAAGGTTTCTCGCCGAAACTGGAAGGCAGTTCGCGAAACATCTGGGGAACTAAATTCTCTGTTGGTGGAGGACATCCAAGGAAATCGTCTTATTCACGGATTCGCCTTGCGACAACGCGAGCAAGCCCGCTTCCTCGAGATTAGCAAAGAATTGGAACGACGAAATCTTCGAGCCATGTTTCGCTGGTCGATACAGGGTCCCGCCGCGAACTTCACCTCTTCCCTCGGCATTGTCGCAGTGGTCGGCATGGGTGCCTATCTTCTTCAGACTGATCCTAGTTTTACCAAGGGGGAATTTTTTGCGTTTTTGCTTTATGCAAATATGTTCTACGAACCCGTTCGACAGCTCGTCGGAATCAATAATTTAATCGCTGCAGGCAAGGCGTCCGGGGAGCGCGTTTTTGAAGTCTTGGATCATCCGATTGCAATTCGCGATCCCAAGGAACCCAAACGCTTTCCCCGGGGTTCGGTTGGGATCCTCTTTAATAATGTCCGATTTTCTTATCCCGAAAGGGGAACTCTGGTCAAAAGGCTGAATTTAGAAATTCCTGCGGGTGGTGTGACTGCCCTCGTGGGTCCTACCGGCGGGGGAAAGAGCACGCTTGCGAACCTTGCTTTACGATATTACGAAGTTGACGAAGGTTTCGTTAGCGTAGGTGGCGTCAATTTGCGGGACTTTGCTCTTGAAGATTTGCGTGGAAATATAGGTATCGTTTCCCAAGACCCCTTCCTTTTCGATGCTTCCGTTCGCGAAAATCTATTACTGGCTCGCCCAAATGCATCCGAGGAAGATCTTACAAAAGCCCTGTCGGCGGCTTGTGCCCTCAGTTTTGTGAACAGTCTCCCC
>JABHOU010000274.1 GCA_018695085.1 Opitutia bacterium
CGGAGAACGGGACGCTTGTTCGGAATTGAGACCTTGGAGAAAATCAAAGCGTTGACGCCGTTGGGAATCATTGAGCATGGCGTTATCGACATTCCTGATCTTGACTGCGCTTGCGCTTCCAGCCCGACCAACGGCAGTGCCTTGGTGAATGGATGGAAGAAAGGCATCCCCGTAGTTTCGTGGTCCGCCTTTTCCTGCGGAAGGGGAGATTGTAACGAAAGCGGGAAGGTTTTCGTTTTCCGTGCCCAAACCGTAAGAAATCCAGCTACCCATAGAAGGACGTACAAGGTTGGTAGCGCCCGTGTGCAGAAAAAGGGTGGAAGGACCATGAGCCACGCCTTCCGTATGCATGGAATGAATAAATGCGAGGTCATCCACTTGACCGGCTATATGGGGGAAAAGCGAGGAGACGGGTTGCCCGCATTCGCCGTGTTGCTTGAAATCCCACAAGGGTTTCATCAATTTCCTCTTGCTCTGTTTGCCAAAGGTACCTGTCCGGACCCCTACGAAATCAATGTCCTTGCCATCCTTGGCGATCAATTCGGGCTTGTAGTCGAAAGTATCGACGTGACTCGGTCCACCCGCCATGAAGATGAAAATTACGCGCTTGGCCCGTTGCGGGATGAGGGAGGCCTTGGCGGCTAAGGGATTGCCCGTGAGAGCTTGGGCGCCTTGCATGCCGGCCACGGCCAACGAACCGAAGCCACATGCCGCGCCCTTGAGCATTTGGCGACGGGAAAACGATTGGGCTACGTGTTGCATGGTTTCTTGTTTTATTCAGTTCAGGTAGCGAAAGTCAAGACAGGCAAAAAGTCCATGGAGGACGCCACTCCAAGCATCTTGTTGGTTTGTGCTTCCACCTTGCTTCTTTAAGTAAGCCAAGGCAAGGGACTTTTCCCCATCACTGGGAATTCTTCCAAGAGTGGTCCTGTAAGCGAAAACGAGTCTTTGCCGGTCATCCAGCCCCTCCATTTCGAGTATTTTGACTGCTGCGGCTTTTGCCTCTTTGAGCACAAATCCGCTGTTCATCATGAAAAGGGCTTGAGTAGGAACCGTACTGGCATTTCGGTTACCCGACACAAGCCCGGGATTAGGATAATCGAAGACATTGAACATTTCGGGAATCTTGTTCCGGTCGAGTTTTTCGAACATGGATCTTGTCTTGTCCATGCCTTCCTGGGAAAAGGAAATACGTCCGCTTGCCACCAACATGGCGTCTCTTATGGCCTCGACCTCAAGCCGGCGACGGTTTTGCCTTGAGAACAGGTCGTTTTGGGGGTCCGCCTCGATCGCTCCCGGTGCTCCCGTTGACGACATGCGGTAGGCGCTCGAAAGGACCACCTTGCGGATTAGTTTCTTGGTCGACCATCCGTTTTCGATCAAGAAGAGTGCCAAATGGTCGAGAAGTTCGGCATGGGTGGGCCGACTACCCATTTCCCCGAAGTTATCAGGCGTGGCAACGATTCCTCTCCCGAAGAGATGACGCCAGACCCGGTTTGCATAAACACGGGCGGTGAGAGGATTGTCGGAAGAAGCCACCCAATTGGCAAGCTGAAGACGCCCGCTTGAACCTTTGGGTATCTCGGGCTTCGGAGATAAATTCGGAGGAGTGGCCACGGCTAGGAAGCCACGCTTGACGTAAGGACCCAGGTTGCGGATCTCTCCCCTGCGGTGGATGCGCCAGTCCCCTGCCTCCTTGTGCTCAAGAACGGACATGACCTTGTCTGACCCAGGAGGCGCGGTCTTCTTGTGTTCCTTGACCTTTTTCCTCAGATCGGCAACCAGCTTTTCCATTTGCTTCTTCTGGGCCTTGGCGAGTTCCTGCTTTTTCTTCAATTCTTCCTTGGTCTCCTCGGATTCCTCCTTCTTGGCAAGAACCCCGGGAGGTTGCTCCTTCTCGGGCAACAAACGGATCGCGTCGGCAATCACGAACTGGTGCGTGTCTTCGGTCGTGATCTGGATGACGTCCCGGGTTCCCTTCTCGAATCGGAACTTACCAAGCGACACGAAGGCACCGAGAATAGGAGGTTGCTTGGATTGGTTGACAAATACCTTTTGTTCGCCGTCGGTATGCATGATGGTAACCGGAGTCTTCCTTTCCCGGTTGGTACTGGGGGTGTAGGAAAGCTGGATTTCATACTTGCCCGACTCGGGAATACGGGCGGGGAAAGTAACTGACTTTCTTCCCTTACTCTTAGAGTCATCGTGTAAGTAACGCTTTCCGACATACCCCTTGGTATGGGTCGAGGACACCCATTTCCCGACCAGTTTGGCATCCACGTCATCAACCACCACACCTTCCAGCTTATCCGGATCAAGCGACTTCTGTCCGGCTTTGGCAAAATCCGTATTTCCTCCTAGAGCCTTGAGCTTGGCTTCGGCTTTCTTCAATTCGCCTTCCAGCGTCTTTTGATCTGCGGAATGCTTCTTGCGGGCAACCGCATGTTGATCGCGCAGCGTACGTTCATGAAAACTTGCAACGTTTCCGGGGACCAAGCTATTGGTGCCTCGGAAAATCCCCGCCAAGGAATAGTATTCCTCAATGGGAATGGGATCGAACGGATGATCATGGCAACGGACGCAGCCCATGGTCATGCCCAGGAAGGCCCGACCGACGGCGCTGATTTGCTCATCCACGACTTCCATGCGCAGGAGAGCCTTGTCCTGTAACTCGTAGTTGTGCGGCCCAAGCGCGAGAAAGCCGGTTCCGGTCAGGTTCCCGTTGAATTCCTTATCAGTCGAGGAAGGGAGCAGGTCGCCCGCGATTTGCTCCTTGGCGAATTGATCGAAAGGCTTGTCCTCATTGTAGCTCTCGATGACGTATTCCCGGAAACGATGCGCATTGGGAAAAGGATTGTTGCGCCCGCCACCCGTGGTATCAGCGTAGCGCGCGACGTCGAGCCAATGGCGGCCCCAATGTTCCCCGAACCGGGGGGAAGCAAGCAATTCGTCCACCACCTTGGCGTAGGCATCGGGAGAATCATCTGCCTGAAAGGCCTCGATTTGCCCGACGTCGGGAGGAAGTCCTGTAAGGTCGAAATAAAGCCGGCGGAGCAAAGTCGACTCGTCCGCAAGCGGAGCAGGCTTCAGGTTGCTCTGTTCAAGCTTTGCCAATACGAAGCGGTCCAAATCGTCCTTCACCCATTTTTCGTAGGTAACATCGGGCGTTTTGGGGGAGTCCAAAGAGTGGAATGCCCAGAACTTTCTGCCTTCCTCCAGGCTCTTGGCCTTGGGCTCGCTTGACTCGGCCACCGCTTCCATGGGCCCATCCCTCGGATCGGGAGCACCCATCGCAACCCATTTCATAAAGTCGGACACTACTTGCTTAGGTAGTTTTTTATTAGGGGGCATGCGCAAATCGTTGTCTTTATACCTGATCGCCGTAAGCAAACGACTTTCGGCGGGTTTGCCCGGTATCACGACTGGTCCGCTTTCACCACCCTGCGTCCAACCCGCCTTGCGGTCCAGATAAAGATCGGCCTTAAGTTTTTTCGCCTTGGCCGAGTGACACTCGTAGCAATTATTGACCAAGACGGGGCGTATTTTCTTTTCAAAGAATGCCAAGCCTTCCGCCGTGTCCTCTGCTCCTGCTGAAAACGCTGTCGCCAAGCATGAGACAGCAAGAAAAACGACTACTGGAGAAGTTTTCATCAAAGCTCTGTTAAGATTGTTAACATGTTTTTTACCTGCCTTTTATATTTGAATCCCCCAATGGAAACAACAAGTTTTACTGAATCAAATGGAAATATACTATGCCGAGACACCTGTCGGGAATGTACGAATTACCTGTA
>JABHOU010000041.1 GCA_018695085.1 Opitutia bacterium
AAGAAGCAGAAGGTGGTCCGGCAATTTCTCAGTCTCGCCGGCACCCTCCGAAACTGCGCCGGAGGCCCTACCCCTTGGGATAGCTGGGTGACTTGCGAGGAAACCGTGGAAAAGGCGGGAAAACTTTGCGCCATGGATCACGGTTGGTGCTTCGAAGTACCGGCTACAGATCAGCCAAAACTCACCGACCCCATCCCGCTTAAGGGCATGGGGCGCTTCAACCACGAGGCCATCGCCGTCGATCCCGAAACCGGTTACGTCTACGAAACCGAAGATAGGCACGATGGGTTGATCTATCGTTTTCTTCCCAAAGTTGCGGGCAAGCTTGCCCAAGGTGGAAAGCTCCAAGCCCTAGTGGCAAAGGGAAAAAAGAGTCTGGACGCACGGAACTGGGAAAAAACCACCGTCCGTCTCGGCGAAAAGATCGCGGTCACATGGATGGACGTCGACGATGTCGAGTCACCCAAGGACGACCTCAGGTTCCGAGGATTTGCCGCAGGAGCCGCTCGATTCGCTCGCGGTGAGGGCATGTGGTACGGCAACAACGGAATCTACTTCACTTGCACAAACGGCGGAAAAAAGAAATACGGACAGGTATGGAAACTGACTGGCAATGAGCTAGAACTCTTCGCCGAACCGAACGACAAGGACGTGGTCGACAACTGCGACAACCTAACCGTGGCTCCGTGGGGCGACGTAATCCTCTGCGAGGATGGAGGCGGCAAGCAATACTTGGTCGGCGTCACTCCAAAGGGAAAGTTCTACAAACTGGCCCGTAATTCATCAGGCGGAAGCGAACTTGCCGGGGCTACTTTCTCTCCCGACGGTTCAACTCTATTCGTTAACATTCAAGGTCGAGGTCTCACCTTGGCTGTAACCGGCCCATGGGAAAAAGCTCGCTAAGCCTGAATACCACGCGGTTACAATTGGGTATATTTCTGTCCTGACTCTCATCCACATCCATGAAAAAAAATACAATTATTCTGCTCTTCTTATCTATAGGCTTGTTCTCTCTATGCGGCAAACCCGCCAAGTTTGCCAAGGGGATCGTCGACGTCGGCATTGTGGCAGAGGATCTTGAACGAACGGTGAAATTCTACACTGAAGCAGTTGGGCTGAAGGAAATTAAGGGTTTCGAGGCTTCCGCCGAGAAAGCGACACAGTTCGGGCTCACCGACAACCAGCCGGCTAGGGTCAGGGTGTTCGTGCTAGGCGACGCCCCAGGCTCAGCTCGCCTCAAGATCATGGCGTTCCCAAAACGTCCCGGAACCAAGCCCGACCAGAAGTTCATTCACTCCACCATAGGCATAAGCTACCTCACTCTTCGAGTCTCCGACATGGACGATGCCCTCGCTCGCTTGAAGAAGGCCAAGGTAAAGACACTCGGAGCAACCCCGGCCTCTCTCGGGGGCAAGATGCGGATAACGGTATTTCACGACCCCGACGGCAACTTCGTGGAACTGATCGGACCAGTGAAAGAGTGACAACTCTTCCTCAACTCGAAACAACAGGAAAAACTTCAGTGCGAGGATAGTGAAAGCAATCGGCCACTTTTTGCTCTACTCACTCTTGACCTCGGGGCTGGGAGCGCAGACGGAAGCCAATTCCGTTGACCACAGGACCATCCTCGAGAAGCTGGACGATTCCGCTTTCAGTCGCGGGCAGGCCATCTACGACAACCTCTGCATCAATTGCCATGGAGGTGACGGGAAGACCCCCACCCTGCCGATCGCAAGGGCATTCGGAAAGGGAGAACTAAAATTCGGGACCGACCCCTACTCCATGTTCCTCACGCTGACCAAGGGGAACGGGTTAATGGGTCCCCAGACATGGATGACTCCACAGGAGCGCTACGACGTGATCCATTACGTCCGCGAGAAATTCATGAAACCCATGCACCCGAAGCACGTGCCTGTCACGGAAAAGTATCTGGCAGGCTTGCCCACGGTTAATGCAGCGGCGGTCGTCACCAGGCAGGTGGAACGTGACTTCGGGCCGGCCTTGGCGTCGCAGCTGGGACGAGACCTGTCGAGCGTGCTCACGGTCAGGCTGGGTGAAGGGCGCTCCATCAGCTACAACCTCCACACCATGGATCAGGCTGGACTGTGGCAGGGAGGATTCCTCAACCTCAAGGGCACCCAGCATTACCGCGAACGCGGCGAGGGCGTGCCAGAGATTCAAGGCGAAGAGATTGTCGGACTGCAAACCTGGCGATGGG
>JABHOU010000040.1 GCA_018695085.1 Opitutia bacterium
CGTATTTCCATGCCACCTCAGGTGGAAGAGACATCAGGATTGATTCCACCCGTCCTCCCGACTGAAGCCCGAAGAGGGTGCCTCGGTCATAAACGAGGTTGAATTCCACATAGCGGCCTCGTCGATAGCGTTGAAATTCCTTGTGACGTTCCTCGAAAGGGTGATTTGCCCGGTTTTCGACAATTGGAAGATACGCAGTCGGGTAGGAATCGCCTACACTCTTAAGAAAAGCGAAAGCGTGATCGAATCCTCCTTCGTCGAAGTCGTCGAAAAAGATGCCTCCGATCCCCCGTGGCTCGTTTCTGTGCTTGAGATAAAAGTATTTGTCACACCATTTTTTTAAACGGGGGTAAAGATTTTCACCAAAGTTTTTGCAGGAGTCTCTCGCGGCTTTGTGCCAAGATATTGCATCCTCCTCAAAACCGTAGTACGGCGTAAGATCGAATCCGCCACCGAACCACCAAGCCGGCGGAGCGCCATTCTTGGGCTCAGCCGTGAAAAAACGTACGTTTGCGTGGCTGGTCGGTGCAAAAGGGTTTTCAGGGTGTAGCACAACCGACACCCCCATTGCTCGAAAGGAAGCTCCGGCCAGTTCGGGTCGGTTGGCTGTTGCGGAGGGTGGGAGCTCTTTCCCACTCACGTCAGAGAAGTTCACTCCTCCTTTCTCAAAGATTTTGCCTTTGGAGAGCGCTTGGGTACGGCCCCCTCCACCTTCGCTACGTTCCCACTCGTCTTTTTGAACATCGACCTCTGAATCCAGGTCGCAAGCAGCGATCATAATCCGGTCCTGCAAATCCAGAAGGTAATTGCGAACTGATTCGGGATCCGGGTGGGCTTCGTCCATCAGTTAAGAAAGTTTATGAAACTATCGGAGGAGCAGGTTGTTGGGGTTAAAACATTTCCAACTTGCGGGAGCAAGGGGAAGAGTAGAGTGTTAGGATGGAATGTTAAAGAACAGCGGATGAGGAGAGTACCCACCGGCATGGAGACTACTCCTCTTCGGCTTCCTCTTCTTCGGGATCCTGAGCAAGAAACTCCTTGGCTTCATCCAGAGTCTCGCAAATTCCCCACTCTTCGGCTCCGTCCAAGTTGTTCCACATTTCCGCTTCCTCTCCCACAGCTACGATTACGCCCCGCATGGGTAGTTTGAGCTCCTCGATCTTTTCTGCGAATTCGCCCACGACTTCGACTGCCTCTTCTCCAACTTCTTCGAGTTCCGAGACGTCGATTACCATTTTTTGTATGCCTGCGTTGATTGTGCCTCGAATTCTGGCGTCCAAGTTTTCCTTGATATCGTTGATGACGAAGTTCGAAAGCACTTCCGGGAGCTTGAAAAATAGAAAATCTTCGATCTGCTTGAAGTAGCGAGCGGAGGAGTCGAGCTGCATCACCTCGTAAAGGGTGGCCTCGGTTTTGTTTCGATCAAAAGGCTTGTTCAGGCACTCGGCGAACCCGGCATCGATGGCTTTGGTTTGGGCGGCTTCGTCTCCTTTTACGATCATGCCTATTACGGGAGTGTTCATAACATTGCTGTTTGTCTTGAGTTTTCTGCGAAGATCGACAGCACTATCGTCAGGCAGCGCCATGCTGATTATGATGGCGGTGAAGGCGAACCGTTCGCAGATGCTAAGGGCTTCTACTTCACTTCCGGCTCCTTGCACGGACCACTCGTTCCGTTCGGCAATTTCCGAAAGCTGATCAATGATTGCAGGCTGATCGTCTACTACGAGAAGGGACACTCCCGAGGCACTGGCCTCCGACTGTTCCTGTTTGTCTGCGGGTAGTCCAGTTGCGACTAGGCGGTTCATCCGAAAAAGTCTCCGGCCAAGCGTGCGGATTAGCTTGATGGACACCTTTGGATTCTTTGTCACGATATCGGCAATGCTTTCCTCCACATGCCGAACCTTGGCGGGCGTCTTGGCCCGAATCGTCGCATCTCTCTTCATCGAGAGAATTTCGCTCAATTCCCCGAATATGGATCCTGCAGTGTCTATTTCAGTTAGAGTTCGTCCATCTCGCACAACTTCCAGCGTGCCGCTCTCAAGGATACAGAATCCCTTGCCCAGTTCTCCTTCAGGGAGAACCACGTCCCCTGCTTCGTATTCGGCTGCTCTTATCATGGTGCTTGTTCGGCTGAGGTTTTAAACTACTAGGTTGGGAGTCGGCCTAAGGGCCTCAAATAAATTCGTTGAATAAGTTTTCTAGCATTTCCTGCCTTCCGGAAGAAGGTGGCGCAGGTTCTTTAGA
>JABHOU010000039.1 GCA_018695085.1 Opitutia bacterium
AAGCCGGTTTTGGATTCGCTGCCGAGCAAGCGGAAGGCTTGAAGACCGCTCTCTCGTCGAAGGTCTCCATCCTCACGGGAGGTCCGGGCACGGGAAAAACCACCATCCTTCAGGCTCTCGTCGCCATCCTCAAGGCCAAGAAGGTACGCGTTCAGCTTACGGCGCCCACCGGTCGCGCCTCTCGACGCATGGCGGAAACCACCTCTCACTTTTCTCAAACCGTCCATCGCTTGCTCCAGTTCGACCCTTCGGCCGGTGGGTTCACCGCCAACGAGAATAAACCCCTGTCTTGCGACTTCGTAGTCATGGACGAGGCCAGCATGCTAGACGTTCGCTTGGCTGCGGCCCTCATGCGTGCCATCCCGGCCCAAGCTCACCTCTTACTCGTCGGAGATGCGGATCAGCTTCCCTCCGTTGGTTCCGGCAACGTCTTGAAGGATCTCATCGAAAGCGGGCAAATACCCGTTACTCGCCTACAAGTTACCTTTCGACAAAAGGAGGATAGCGGCATCGTAGGCACCGCCCACGGCATACTTGCAGGCCGAACGGCCTGCCCTACCCCGGTCGACGACCCATCACTCCTCGATCCTGCCCGCGACGTGCACTTCGTACGCGCATTGGACCCAGATGCCTGCGTAGATGCCGTCTGCCGTCTCTGCCGCGACGTTCTTCCTCGAAAGCTTCAACTGAACTCGTTTCACGAAGTCCAAGTGCTCGCCCCTCTTCACCGTGGAATCGCGGGAATATCAAACCTAAACGACAAACTTCGAGAAGCCCTTAATCCCAAGGGAGCCACTCACGTATTCGGGCATACTCTTTTCCGTGAAGGCGACAAGGTGATACAGACCCGAAACAACTACGACAAGGACGTCTTCAACGGCGATCTAGGTACCATCACCTCGGTCGACACCATGGCCGGTTCGGTGGAAGTGGATTTCGAGGGTCGCGCCGTTTCTTTCGAACGACTGGAGGTAGCCGACCTCCAGCCTGCCTACGCCATTTCCGTACACAAGAGCCAAGGGAGCGAATACCCGGTCGTTGTCTTCCCCCTGCTTAAGCAGCACTACATGATGCTCCAAAGAAACCTTGTCTACACCGGGCTCACTAGGGCCAAAAGAAAAGTGATCTTCGTCGGCGACCCCACCGCTTTCGCCATGGCCATCCGCAACGATAAAACTCTTGCTCGACGCACCGACCTGATCCGCAAACTCGAACATGTCCTCTCGAAATGAAAATTACCTTTTTTTGTCTCCTTTCCCTGTTTCAGATCGCACCTTTTGTCGAAGCCGAAGACATTCCGCCTATCCCGCGGCGAATTCCTCCGCCGGGCATCGAAATACCCGCCGAGGTGCGAGTTCGGCTGGAGAGCCGTTTGGCAAAGGCAACGGAGTCTCCCGAAAGGATAAGAAATCACCCCGACATAGCCGTCTTCCGCAAGGCTGTTCGCTTCGCCCTTCTCAATGGCGAGTTCTACGAAAAGAAACATTTCGCTCTGGCGGACAAGCTGCTCGACGAGGCCGATCGTCGGGCCGCTTCCTTGATCGAAGGCGAGACGCCTTGGACCTCCGCCAAGCCTCTCGTGGTTCGAGGCTTTCGTTCCAAGATCGACGATTCCGTACAACCCTATGGTCTCGAAGTGCCGGAAAAGCTGAAACTTAATCGCCCCGTCCCCCTTTACGTGTGGTTACATGGCCGAGGCGACAAGAACACCGACCTTCACTTCATTGGTCAACGCATGTCGCGGCCGGGAAACTTCAAAATCGACGACGGCATCGTCCTTCATCCCTTCGGTCGCCAATGCATTGGCTACAAATCCGCAGGCGAGACCGACGTAATGGAAGCCATTGAAGCCGTGCGAAAAGAATATCGCATAGACAAGCAGCGAATCGCCCTCATGGGCTTCTCCATGGGTGGAGCCGGAGCATGGCACCTAGGGGCTCGCTATGCCGACAAGTGGGCCGTCGTGCATGCGGGAGCCGGATTTGCCGAGACCGCTCGCTACAATCGGCTCGCAAAGGAAAACTTCCCACCCTGGTACGAGCAGCGCCTGTGGGGTTTGCACGATGTTCCCGGCTACGCTCGCAACCTGTTCAATTTCCCCGTCATTGCCTATAGCGGGGAGGTCGACAAGCAGAAGCAGGCTGCAGACGTAATGGCCGAGGCCTTCGCCGCCCACGACCGCGAACTTAATCACGTCATCGGTCCCAAGATGGGGCACAAATACGACGATGCCTCAAAAAAAAAGGTTCTCGCGTTCATCCGAAAGGCCTTCGAATACGGTCGAGAAGCTAATCCTCAGGCAGTTCATATCCAGACGAAGACCCTGAGGCACAATCGCATCCAATGGATCTATCTAACCGGTCTCATCGAGCATTGGAAGGATTCCCGAGTCGATGCTTCGTACGAATCGGAGGCCGGAGCCGTGGAAGCGACCACGAAAAACGTTTCCTCTCTACTGCTCATGCACCCCAATCCGAGTTGCTGTGGCGCTCGGGGCGGATTCTTCCTTGAAATTGACGATACCTACATTCAAGTCCCTCCCAACCTCTTTTCCGTTCCACTTCTTAGAAAACCCGACGGAAAATGGAGCATCGGATCACCGCCCGACGTCCTCCGCAAGAGACATGGTCTGCAAGGCCCCATCGACGATGCCTTCCTCTCTCGTTTTCTCGTAGTCGCTCCCGAGAAACCTTCAGGTAGCGAGCTCATCGATCGATGGGTCGCTTTCGAGCTCGATCACCTTCAAAAACGCTGGCGAGAACTCTTTCGCGGCGAGCTCCCCATCAAGAAAGCCTACGAAGTCACCGAAGCCGATATCGCCGGGCGCCACCTCGTCCTTTGGGGAACTCCCACCAATAATCATCTCATCGCGAAGGTCGCGGGCAAAATGCCCGTCACTTGGAAAGGCGACACCATTGCAGCAGGCAAACGATCCTTTTCCGCAGACCACCACCTGCCCGTTCTCATATATCCCAATCCTCTCTCGACAACTAAATACGTAGTCATCAACTCGGGTCCCACCTTTCGCGAGGCCCACGATCGCACAAATTCACTTCAGAACCCGAAACTACCCGACTGGGCAATCCTAGACCTCAACCAGTCACCCAATGCCGAATCAGCGGGAAAAGTAGTCGCCGCCGACTTCTTCGACGAACGCTGGCAGCTCAAGCGGGCTTCGGATTAGTGGTTTTGTAAGTACGTCAGGGCACGGTAATCATGTCTCTTCACTTTTTGTCATTGCGAGTCCGCTAGGGTGTAGCAATACGCACGCACTTGTCATTGCGAGTCACAAAGTGACGTGGCAATCCAGTCAGGATCGTCTTGTTGGATGCCCGGTCGATGCGGCGAAATGCCTACGCGTCCGCTGGATTGCCGCGTCGACCCATTTGGGTCTCCTCGCAATGACAAAGAGTGAAGTGGTGGGCGGTGTGGTTCG
>JABHOU010000038.1 GCA_018695085.1 Opitutia bacterium
CTCTAAGCGTAAGCGGAAAGGACGGCTATAGACTGAAAGTAAGAAAACTCTGACCTTGAGCTTTACTGACCGATGCCTAGAAAGCTAGTTTCTCATAGTCTTTTCTTAGAAAACACATCGAATCATTGATCAACCAAACACCCTAAAAACAAAAAATCATGCAGTGGGAATATATTCTAGCCGGCCTAACACTTGTCGTCGGCCTCGTCATCTTTTTCATCATCATCTCCTTTTTCAACACTTGGTTGAAAGCTTTGCTCGCGAAAGCCAAGGTTGGCTTCAGCACCCTTTTGGCTATGCGGCTAAGAGGCGTTCCCGTCGGTCTAATTGTGGATGCTCGCATTACTGCAATGAAAGCGGGGATTCCTTTGACCACCGACGAACTGGAAGCTCACTACTTGGCCGAAGGCAACGTCGTGCAGACCGTTCAGGCCCTAATTGCGGCATTGAAGGCAAACATAGAACTGTCGTGGGATCGCGCATGCGCCATCGACTTGGCCACCAAAGGCACCACCAAATCCGTTCTGGAAGCAGTACGCACCTCCATCAGCCCTAAGGTCATCGATTGTGTGATCGAGGGTCGCGATACCATTGACGGTGTAGCAAAAGACGGGATCCAAGTAAAGGTAAGGGCCCGTGTCACCGTACGCAGCAACCTCGATAGATACGTTGGCAGCGCACAGGAAGAAACGGTTATTGCACGCGTAGGTGAGAGCATAGTCTCCACTATCGGGTCTTCGGAAAACTATAAGATCGTCCTGGAAAACCCCAACTCCATTACCGAAAGCGTCCTAGCAAGAGGACTTGACCAAGGAACCGCATTCGAGATCCTCTCCATCGACATAGCCGACGTCGACCTTGGCGAAAACCGTGGGGCAATGCTACGCACGTCTCAGGCAGCCGCAGACAAGGAAGTTGCCCAAGCGCAAGCCGAAATCCGTCGTGCCGCAGCCGTCGCCATGGAGCAAGAAAACAGTGCCAAGGTGCAAGAGATGCGGGCCAAGGTGGTGGAAGCCGAGGCACAAATTCCGCTTGCCATGGCGGAAGCATTCCGCAGCGGCAACTTCGGCATCATGGACTACTATCGCATGCGCAACGTTCAGGCCGACACCGATATGCGCGAAACGATTTCAAAGTCTGACGAAAACTCCTAAGTTTTTCCACGTCAGCAAACGCTGAGCACCTGAAAGAAAGATGCCAGACATCTCGTTCGACAGTCTAATCATAGTGCTCTTGGTGCTCGCGTCCCTGTTCGGGAGGCTTTTCAAAAAGAAGAAAAACGATGAAGGCGCCCCACCCCCTTCTCCGCGACAACCCGCTGAACGCCCCGAATCCGATGAGGAGGAGGAGGAGGCCCCTCAACTCCGCGATGTCCTTCGCGACTTCTGGGAAAAAAACAGGGAGGTTGGGGAACAGGAATATCAACGATTTCAGCAAGGTATCGAACCGATTCCGGAAGAATCCGTAGTTACGCCGCCACCGCCAATAGTTACACTTCAAGCCCCTTCTCCAGACCACAAAACCCAAACCCCACCTAAAACATCCGACCAAGTAGCCTACCGTCAAAAGGGAGCAACCGCCCATCAGGGTGTCGCCCAAAAGAACCTGAAAGCCTTTGACATAGATTCCGGAAAGACCAACGCCTTAGCCAAATCGATCGTGAGCGACCTTCGCAGTCCCGATTCTCTCCGCAAGGCCCTCGTGCTGAGAGAAATTCTTGGCCCGCCGGTTTCCTTGCAAAATGGCCAATCCGGAAACTCTGGAATTTAAGGCATGCGCTTTCTAATCTTCACGGCGTTGTTTTGCGTTGGTTGTTTTTTAAGCCTTACGGCCAACGACAAGCCGAACGTCATACTCATCTACTCGGACGACCAAGGGTCCGTCGACGCCAACTGCTACGGCTCGAAGGATCTTGCCACCCCGACCTTGGATAAGCTCGCACGAACGGGAGTTCGCTTCACTCAGATGTATTCGCCATCGGCCATATGCTCGGCATCGCGAGCGGGTTTGCTCACGGGACGGTTTCCGCCGCGTGCGGGCGTACCCGGAAACGTTTCTTCCCACAAGGGGAAGGCCGGGTTGCCCACGGAGGAAGTAACGATGGCGGAAATCTTCAAGGAGGCTGGATATGCCACGGCCCACGTCGGGAAGTGGCATCTCGGTTACACTCCCGAGACAATGCCCAACGGACAAGGTTTCGACTCCTCCTACGGCCACATGGGCGGGTGCATCGACAATTATTCCCACTTCTTCTACTGGGTA
>JABHOU010000228.1 GCA_018695085.1 Opitutia bacterium
ATTACAATTCCGTTGCTTTTTGCGAAGCTGCGCAGAAGGCGGGTTTAAAAGCGATCGACGTTAATGGAGATGCCTTTTCTAATGAGATCAAAGAAGAGACTATCGAAAAAGCGAAGGCATTGGGAGGGCAATTCGATCTCGTCGTATACAGTTTAGCATCTCCTCGAAGAACGGACCCGTCGGACGGTCAAAGCTATCGTGCATGCCTGAAGCCCGTCGGTACTGTTTATAAGAACCAGAGCCTTGACACCGACAAGGGTGAAGTGAAGGAAATATCCATAGATCCAGCCTCTGAAGAGGATGTACTTCATACGAGAAAGGTCATGGGAGGGGAGGACTGGAAAGCTTGGACAGAAGCCTTACTTGCCGCCGACTTATTGGCCCCTAGAGCCATTAATGTGGCATATTCTTACATCGGACCACAAGTAACTTGGCCCATTTACCGAAATGGCACGATTGGTCGAGCGAAGGAACATCTCGAGCAAACGGCCGGAGAGCTTATGTCTTTGATGGAAAATAGCATTGGGGGCAAGGCTTACGTCTCGGTCAACAAGGCGGTAGTAACCCAAGCATCCTCCGCTATTCCAGTTGTTCCCTTATATGTGTCCCTTCTCTTCAAGATCATGAAGGAGAAAGGCACGCACGAAGGATGCATCGAACAGATTTGCAGACTTTTTAAGGAACGACTTTACGCCAACGGAGAAATTGAATGTGACGATCAGGGCCGTATTCGTATGGATGATTGGGAGATGTCCCCCGAGATACAGAAAACAATCATTGAACGTTGGCCTCAGTTGAATACCGAAAACCTTGCCGAATTAACGGATTTCGAGGGCTATCGCAAAGAGTTCCTAAAGCTCTTCGGGTTCGGTCGCTCGGATGTCGATTATTCCGCAGAAGTGGAAGTTTAGAGCAGCGACTTTTTCGGACGAGCAAGGGTAGGGCGGCGCACCCTGAATCAATCGGCTTTAGTTGCCGTCGTATCCTTTTTTTTGGCTGGAGTGGAATCCTTGCTTTCGGATTTTGAAGTGCCATCATCTGAAGCCTTGGAGCTATCGGCGCTGCCGGAGCTTCCTTTATCCGATTCTTTCTTTTTTGGCTCGGCCTTTTTCTTGTAATCAGTCTCATAAAAACCAGTTCCCTTGAAGATGAGTCCGGCTCCGACTCCTATTCTTCGTCGAGCTTTTCGTTTTTTGCATTTTGGGCAGGATTTGGATGGAGAGTCTTTCATCGACTGAAACAACTCCCATTCGTGGCTGCAGGCTTCGCAAACATAGTCGTAAGTAGGCATGATATTTGGATGTACGCTAATAAATCGGCGGTAAAAGGGCGTAGACCTATTCTCCCGAGAGTGATTAGGAATCTTTTTCGATTTCCCTAAAGAGAGCACTCGAATAGGCAAGCAGGCTCAACGCTCCAATAAAAAAAGCCAATCCATACAAGGGAAAGGCTAGCAAGCACAATCCCCAAAACGCGAGAATCGGAAATATTAGCCCGCGAGACGCTTGTCTGGCCAAGGTAGCGACCTCCCTTATTCTCCACGCGTCAGCAAATAGACCATCTCTAGAATAACTCCTGACCGCGGATAAGAAAAAGAACATGCCAGCAAATGCCCCTATGCCCATGGGTAAATAAGCAGCCACACCCAGAAAGCCAAAAGTCAGCAAATCCAACACCTCGCTGACACCCCATCCAAAAAATACGGGCAGTATCAAGTATCCCAAAAGCAGCAGAGCAAGTTTACATCCACTTGAGAACAGTTCCAGAAGTGAAAAATCCTGCCAAACGGGCAGCTCCCCATCTCCGGAACGGCTCAATCGCAAAGCATACTCCATGAGATATCCAAAGGGTAGGAAGTTCACTACCGGAATAAAGGTCAAGGCTCCTCCCCATAACATCTTAGGCATCCAACCGGCTTGAACAAAAAGCCGGCCACAGAGGGCTTCAAAACTTGGCATAATCTATTTAAAATGCCAGTGTTGCGAATTTTCCGCAAGTCATGAATTTCAATCGCCAACTAAACGATCTTCAAGAAAAGATTAACGAAGCCTTGAATCTTCGACTTCCAGCCGTAGATACTCGACCAAGTCGCCTTCATGAGGCAATCCGTCACAGTGTGTCTGCAGGAGGCAAGCGAATCCGTCCTGTTCTCGTCCTTTCGGCCAACCAGCTTTTTCCTTCTGGTAACAATCCAATGCCGGCTGCAATCGCGATCGAATGCATTCACACTTACAGTTTAATCCACGACGACTTGCCCGCCATGGACAACTCCGATCTGCGCAGGGGGCAACCAGCTTGTCACAAGGCCTTTGACGAGGCAACGGCGATACTTGCCGGAGATGCACTTCTGGCAATGGCTTTCGAGGTTCTCTCGGTGGATTATGCGGATCGACCAGAGATAGTCTCGCATCTTGTTAGAATACTTGCAACCGCAGCTGGTAGTGAAAGGCTTGTCGGTGGTCAGATGGAAGATCTACTGGCCGAAGGTTCATCCCCTAACGCCGATACCCTCAGGTATGTTCATGCAAACAAAACGGGGGCACTTCTTACGGCCTGCCTGGAGATGGGATTGTGCCTAGGGAATAAGGGAGCGGAGGAAAAAGTTCTAATTCTAGGCCGTCGATTAGGGATGTCACTGGGATTGGCATTTCAAGCGATGGATGATCTGCTTGATGCTACCCGCACAACAGAAGAACTAGGTAAAGACGCTGAATCCGATGCAATTCAAGGAAAAGCCACTTCTGTAGCTTTTCGTGGTATAGAAGAAACGAAAGAGCAGGCTAAGCATCATACGGAGGAGGCTTTGTCATTTGCACGTGAAATCGGGGGTGACAATGAATTTCTACTCGAATTGATCGTCTATCTCTTAAACCGGAAAAAATAGAGAGTGACAGAGGAGGAAATCTCAAAACTTTTCAAACCTCACGACCTTTCCGAGGAATTCGAGCATAAATTCGGCAAGCATCGTGATTGGAAGACCCGTCTGAATACATCTCGTGAACTAGGCTTGGGATTTGCCGCTCCGGGAGGAAACTTCACCAAAGCTTTGTATGAAGCTGTAATGAGTGGATTGGCTGATGAAATTAAATCAGCACTGGAGGGACAGCGAGTGGTAGAATTGGGGGCAGGCATGATGTCTTACGGTTATGCACTCGCGGCATCTTCCGATGCAAGGAACTACTTGGCGGTCGAACCTTTTTATGCGGATGTGCTATCCAAATCGATCTTTGAAAGGATCCGTGCTCGGAATGAATTGCTACCTAGAATTCCCTTTAAGGTTATCCCTCATGATATGCTCGAACACCTACAAGGTGAAGGGGACGACTTGATTAGCATCATCGCTTGCGGCATAGAGAACTGTATTCTTCCTGACGAAAAATACAAAAGAAAGGTAGAGGCTGAAGTCATTAGGACTTTGCACCCGGATGGGGTGTTCATCAGCTCACATAGCGATATTGACCCACAAGGATTGCAAGTAACTGAAAAGTGGTTTCGTCGCTTGGAAAATCCTACTGTTCAAGATCGGATCAGAATTTACAGGAAGCCATGACGCCCCCACTTTGTTTCGCTTTACCGATTACTACGAGCGCTCTGTCTGCCAATCGGGAAGAAGCTTGCGATAAAGTAAAAATATCATGAATCCTAGGGTGAAACCGCAGGTCAGATTGAACAATACGACCCAGAGAAACCATGGTTTTTCACACTCGGTATAGCCGAATGCATACCATCCGGTTATCGCCATGGCGCCTCCGGAAATAACGACGTAGCAAAAGCCAACCCATTTTCCGGCTATGGCATATCTAGGCAAATCAGTGGAAAAGAGCCATATCAAGCCACCCAGCATGAAATAGAAAGCAGACCA